>JBBPZF010000714.1:0-3899 GCA_038199105.1 Chitinophagales bacterium
GCCCCGATATTTTGCATTGGCGAAGCGCCAACGTTTCCGGGGATTAGTGAGAGATTTTCAACCCCACCAAAATTGCTATTCACACAATACATTACAAATCGATGCCAGCTAACTCCCGCACCGGCTTTTACATACACGAATTCTTCATCTTCATTTACTACATTAATTGCAGGAATATCATTTTTTAAAACAATGCCGTCGAAATTTTTTGTAAGAAGAACATTACTTCCGCCACCTAAGATCATTTGTTGCTGATCAAAAAATTTTCCTAAAATTTCTGAAAGATCATCAACCGAAGAAAATTCGCTGAAATATTTTGCACAGATATTTATACCAAAAGTGTTGTAGCTCTTTAATGAAAAATCTTCTTTTATTTCTATCATTCATTTAAAATAACAAGTGAAAATTAAACATAGTCAAAATCCTAAATAACTTTTAAATAGAAACTAAACAGGATCTACGTCGGGTAAAACTGTTACGCTGCGAAATCTTTTTTCTGCCCGCAGAAGATCTATGGTATTGCTGATGACTTTTTTTTGAGCCGCAATTTGTTTTGCATCCTTGGTAAGCTTAATAAGAATTTCCATAATAAACATATTTCTTACCCGGTTGATCACCGGCGCTGCCGGGCCTACCAAATTATTAAAATCTTTTTTCAAAAAATTAGCTAATACTTCGGAGGCCTCGTACACTGTTTCCTTCATTTTATGTTTTAACGTAATGCGGATAAGCCGGCTGAAAGGAGGATAAAAAAATTGTTTCCTCGTAAGGATTTCATGCTCATAAAATTTTCGATAATCATGTTGTTGCACAAACAGTAAAACAGGGTGATTAATTTTCGATGCCTGTATCATCACAAGCCCTTTCTCTTTTTTACGGCCAGCTCTCCCACTCACCTGTTCCATCAATTGAAATGCTCTTTCGTTCACCCTGAAGTCAGCAAAACTCAGCAAGCCATCTGCATCCAGTATGCCGACAAGGCTTACCTTTTCAAAATCTAATCCTTTCACCACCATTTGTGTCCCGGCCAATATATCAATGCGGTGCTGCTCAAATAATTTAATCAATGTATCATGTGCATTCTTACCTTTTACCGAATCCACATCCATGCGAGCAGCCCTATTTTTTGGAAAGTCTTCTATAAGTTCTTCTTCAATTTTTTCAGTTCCAAAATTTTTCTCGATCCAATTTACGCTACCGCATGCGGGGCACGAAACTAATTTTGGATAGGTGTTACCGCAATAATGACAATGAAGTTTATTGGAAAATTTATGCAACGTTAAAGTAACAGCGCAGTTCTTACATTGCGGAATAAAACCACAGGTGCCGCAAATAAGAAACGGAGAATAACCCCTGCGGTTTTGAAAAAGTATTACCTGCCGGTCATTGCCCAAGGCAGTTTCCATTGCGGCCTTTAACTTTGGAGAGATCATAACTTTGCCTTTTTTTGAAGCGGCCACGGTACGTGTATCTATAATTTGCATATCAGGCAATTCAACGCCGCCATACCGTTCGTTGATAGTAATCAGCGCATATTTTCCTTTTAAAGCATTGTAAAAACTTTCAACAGAAGGCGTGGCTGTACCCATCAATATCTTTGCTTTGAATAACGACGCATAGTAAACAGCCGCATCCCGGGCATTGTACCTGGGCGCAGGCTCCTGTTGCTTAAATGATGAATCGTGTTCTTCATCAATTATTATAAAGCCGAGATTTTTAAAGGGCAGGAACAAAGCGCTTCTAGCACCGATGATAATTTTTAATTCACCAGTCTTTATTTTATTCCAAAGCTCTACCCTTTCGTTGTTATTAAATTTAGAATGGTAGATGGCAATGTTACCACCAAAGTTTATTTGCAATCTTCGTATAATCTGCGCCGTTAGTGTTATTTCAGGTAACAAATAAAGAACCTGTTTACCTTCCTGCACAAATTTTTCTATTTGCTTAATATAAATCTGCGTTTTGCCGCTGCTGGTAATGCCATGAAGAAGGCAAACTTCCTTCGATTGGAACGCGTCATCAATTTCTTTTAAAGCCCTTTGTTGCGCTTCATTTAGCTCAAAGCTTAGCTCCATTTTTTTTGGCAGGCTTTTCAGGCGATCGATATTTCTTTTTTGGGCTAAAAGAATATTTTTATCAGTTAGGCCCTTTAGCTGTGCAGCCGTTGCACCGGATTTTTTAAGCAACTCTTTTTGAGATACTTCACCTTCGGTTTTTAAAAGATGTAAAAAACTTAACAGCAACTCCATTTGTTTCGGCGCCTTATTAAAATTATTTACAAGCTCACTTAACTTCTCATCCGTTTCATATTCCGGATTAAGTATCACAAAACTTTCTTTCTTTTCTTTATACCTGTCTGTAAAAGATTCCCATATAAAGCAAACTTTTTTTTCTATAAGTCTTTTTATCAAAGGATATACATGTATGATGTCTGCAACCTGCTGTACTTCTGTAATCTTTAACTCCTTTTTAATTAATAGAGCCTCAGCCACTAGGTACTCTTCATTATCCAGGTCAGAAAAATCTTCCCCATATTCTTCATTGTAGATCAAAATCGCTTCACTGCTCAGCTTTAAATGCGTTGGCAAAGCCGCGGCCATAACTTCTCCTTCTGTGCACATATAATATTTGCTTATCCAGTTCCATAGTGCTAACTGTTGGGGATACACGATTGACTCTTCGTCAATTACATTTAAAATGTCTTTCGTTTCGTAAGTCGGCCTTGTTTTAAATATTGATTTTATAATGCCGGCATATTTTTTATTCTTACCAAACACAACTTCTACCCTGCAACCGATCTTGATTTTACCAGCCAATATCTCCGGTATTGAATAAGTGTAAGTTTTTGGAATGGCAAGAGGAAGAATTACTTCAATCCATTGATTCGATACGCGCGGGATTTTGTTAAACAAGTTTATTTCTTCTGAAATGGGATTTGTCATTCACGCAAAGATATTGAGAAGTGCAGGAAGCGAATAAAGTGCTTACTTATCTTTTTTAAATTATAGTCATGTAACTATTGCTGACAGTTTTGTTCTTTAATCCAGCTTGCTTTATATCTTATTAAACTATTTTCCATTTGCCTGTAAACTTTTTCTTTAAGCATGGGTAAGTCTTGCAGAGTTAATCCTTCGGTTGAGGTCTCTGCTAAAAAAACTGCGCGACATCTTCCCGGATTTAATGAAAATATAGAATGATAATTTAGCCGGTCATAAGTGTCCAAAAATAAAATTGGACGAATAGGATTTTGTGTTTCGATAGCAATTTGAAATGCTCCATTATAAAAACTTTTTAGCGGGCAATTGGTCATATTAAATGACCCCTCCGGACAAATAAAAACGGAGATATGCAATTTTAAAAATGCGATAAGATGCTTAATGCTCTTCTTTCTTTGCTCAGCATTTTCACGGTCTACCACCACTACTGCTTTTTTATATATAAGTCCAAAAATAGGAATGCTGCTCATTTCAACCTTTCCTAATATGCGTATGTGCTGCCTCTTTATAGCCTTCATCATCATGGGAATGTCGAGATAGGAAATATGGTTACTTACAAAAATATATTGCCTGCCATGGTCAACTTCTTCTTCAAAAATATTTGTATGCTTTATACCTGCAAATGCAAAAAACAGGTCGGCCCAAATGCGGCACACCTTATATAGCGTATTTCCCCCCTTAACTTCGCTCCTTAAAAATGCGAAAATGAAAAGCGGAGACAATAAAAACATGAAAAAGAGAAATAAAAAAAAGCCGTATAAACTAAATAAGAACCTGAATAATTTCGACAAAATCGTAAAACTTTAAAGTGGCTACAAATTACGAAATCGGTCGTTACAGCGGCCACAAAGTTGAAAATCAGGTGTTTCATCAAAAAATTAAGGCCGAATTAAGATAATAGAA
>JBBPZF010000715.1:0-3130 GCA_038199105.1 Chitinophagales bacterium
CGGGTTTTGAATTTGGCTGCGCATCATATTTTTCGCCCGTTTTGATTACCCCATCATATACAAAACCATAAATAACACCCAACTCTTTTCCCGGTTCTAATCTTGTAAACTCCCTTCCTGAAACTACGCCACTTGGGTTCGCAGTATTGGTGCTGATAATTTTTACATTATTTGCAAGTGATAAAACTTTTTGTTTATTATAGGCGATATTAAATGAAGTGCTCCATGAAAAATCTTTTGCTGTAACATTATTTACATTTACTGATAATTCAATTCCTTTATTTTCAATCGAGCCGGCATTTTGTACCTGGCTGGTAAAACCCCACCATTGTCCAATGGGAACAGATAACAACAGGTCACTGGTTTTTTTCCTGTAAAGATCTATTGTTGCATTAATTTTTCCATTTAAGAATCCCATGTCAATGCCAATATCTCCCTGTGCATTACTTTCCCATTTTAAATTACTATTGGATAACGATACCGGTTCTATACCTCCCGAAAGTTCCGGGCCTTGCCCAAGCGAAGTACCGTAATTGCTGAAAGTAGCGAGGTATGGATAATAGTTACTTCCTATACGATCGTTGCCGGTGATGCCATAGCTCACTCTCACTTTAAGGTTTGAAAAAAGCTTTACACCTTTCATAAAATTTTCATCGGATAAACGCCAGGCCACGGCGCCCGATGGAAAGTTTCCATATTTATAATTGGGAGCAAACCTTGATGAACCATCATGCCTGAATGTAAACGTCGCCAATATTTTTTCTTTGTAAGAATAATTTAGCCTTCCGTAATAAGAAGTAAGCTTTTGCTCAGTTTTGCTGCTGGTGGGAGTTGGCGTTCCGGAAATGGTTGGAACCGAACCTGCATTCAAATTGTAAAATAAATAAACGTCAGTTGAGTAACCCCTGCTGCCTGCACCAAGTCCTTCAAATACATCTTTTTGGTTTGAAGTTCCCACAAGTGCAGTAACCGCATGATCTCCTTTTGTAAACTTATATGTGAGATAATTTTCCGCAAGCCATCTGAAGCTGTTGTTTATTTGCTCCTGTGCGATACCGCCGTTTGCCTGGCCACTTACTAAGGTTTTGGGAATGTATTGCCCAAAGGTAGTTTGAGAAAACTCTGAACCAGCTCCAAAATGATAGGTAAGATTTTTTAAAATATCATAATCAATAAACATGTTTCCATTGATCAGCTTATTCGATGATTGATTGGTTGGTTCCAGTAAAATAGCAAGGGCATTATCCTTTCCTAAATACTTATAATAACTTCCATCCGCATTATAAATCGGTATGCTTGGTGGAGCCGTAAGTACGGAATACAACGGCGCAGTAATGTCGCCAACATAGCGTTGCGTGTGGCTTATGTAGCTAGCTCCGTAAAAATTAGCGCCTACATTCACGCGGTCGCTGAATTTTTTTTCTGCGCCTATTCTTGCAGAATATCTTTCAAGATCGGTGCTTTTTAAAACACCATTTTGTTTAAAATAATTTCCTGAAATATATACTTTAGAATTTTTATCGTTGCCACTCAGGCTGACGGTTCTGTTTAAAACTGAGGCCTGTTGCGTAGTCTCATTCCACCAGTTGGTATTTGTTATCGGAAAGCTTTGAGGAAAAACGGGTGGCTTTCCGTCTTCAACAGCAATTGCATTTTGAATAGAAGCGTATTGTGTTCCGTTCAGTAAAGATGGTTTGTACGTCAGGTATTGATAACCGTTAGATGCATCTCCATCTATCTGCATTTTTCCAGCTTTCCCTTTTTTTGTGGTAATTAAAACTACTCCATTACCACCACGTGCACCGTAAATAGCTGTTGCGGAGGCGTCCTTTAAAATTTGAATATCGTCAATATCATTTGGATTAATATATTTTCCATTATCAGTAATGAAGCCATCTACAACATACAACGGCTCATTGGTGGAGTTGATAGAATTGCCACCTCTTACCGTAATGGCAATGCTGCCGCCCGGTGAAAAATCGGATTGCTGCACCTGCACACCAGCGGCTCTTCCCTGTATTGCCTGCCCAAGTGTTGAGGTGGTTCCGCCAAGAGTAAGATGGTCGCTTTTTATAGAGCTTACAGAACCGGTAAGGTCTTTTTTCTTTTGCGTACCATAACCAATTACCACTACATCGCTTAGCTGGTTTCCCGAAGATTCATTTAATGTTACAGACACACTTGTTTCGTTTACGCCTACCGTTTGTGTTTGTGTTTCGTAACCCACAAACGATACAGTAAGAACTACTTTCCCATCAGGCACGATCATCTCAAATTTGCCTGCTGCATCCGATATTGTATTTCTTTTTGCATTTCGTACTGAAACTGTTGCTCCCGCAAGCGGATTATTTTTTACATCCTGCACAATGCCATTTATCTTTTTTGTTTGCGCAAGAGTTATCGTTGACATAAACAGAAAAATAAAAATGCAAATACTGTAAGGTAGTAGAGTTGATTTTTTCATTCGCTGCTTTTTGGGTTTAAAAGAAAATTTAAATTCTGGTTACGATGTATGTGTTTTTAAAAAACGAAAAGACTACAGGCGCTTGTGATTAAAAAATAAAAACTATTACCTGTTCGCTTTTCTAAATTGACATAATTATTTTGATTTTGATGCGCGGGGCATCATGCAGCGGGAAGGATTTTTTTACGCAACCGATTGAAATTGCCACGCAACCGATTGTCCTATTTTTAAACATTTGTCGTAATTTGCTATACTGCTTATGGATAATAAATTACCAACTCTAAAGGAAATTGCAAAGCGTTTGAACTTTTCTGTTTCAACGGTATCAAGGGCTTTACACGACCACCCAAGCATAGGTCTGCGTACAAAAACACAGGTACAGCAATTGGCTAAAGAATTAAATTATGAGCCAAACCAATCAGCGTTATTTTTTAAACAGCAAAAGACATATTCTATTGGCGTAATACTTCCAAATCTTAAGGAAGAATTTTTTTCGCAGGCAATAAATGGTATAGAAGATGTTTCGAACAATCATAAGTATAGCGTGCTTATCGGTCAATCGCATGATGATATAGACAAGGAAAAGCAGATAGTTATAGCGATGAAAAATCATCGTGTAGATGGATTGATCATTTCTATTTCGAAGCACACTAAAAATTACGATCA
>JBBPZF010000716.1:0-7751 GCA_038199105.1 Chitinophagales bacterium
CTAATACTCAATCTAAGAGGGTCACCTAACAAATTATCAGACCATAATTGTGGGATAAATTCAGTTTTGCCTGACCTTTCATATGCATGTGTTTTTTCCAAGAACTCCCATTAGTTAGTTGGTAGTAAATTATTGAGATCAGGTAGCTCAATTCGGAAAATTTCATACAGAACATAAGTTTTCATAAAGTTGTCAAAGGATACTAATTTCTTAAGATGGACTACAGTAATAATTTCCAAATATCGAATGAGTTTGATCCACGCTAAATGGGTGTTTCAATGAATTTGTTAATAAGCTCCTTTGGGGCAATGGCCCCAACACATGAAAGTGGAACTTTTCAATTATTGACATTAAATTCTCTTTGAAATGCCATTTTTTTCAACCTTTTTTTTTTCCCGATTTCCATAAATGTAATCATACCCATACCCATAGTTATTTTTAAAGAAGCCTCTCATACGCACTCCATTAAATATTATTGCAGGATTTTTAATAGGATTTATTTCATTGCTATCATCTATTCTTTTTATAAGCATCTTAGGTGTATACTTATGCCTGATTACGTAGAGCGTCGCATCGCATAAAGCCGATAAGATATATCCGTCAGTAACCAAAACAATCGGAGAAGTGTCAATGATAATTACATCAAAGTGACCATCCAGGTAGCTTATAAATTTTTCCACCCTGCCATTTACTAACAGTTCAGTAGGATCTTCCGTGATGCTTCCCGCTGAAATAAAAAATAAATTGTCGTATGCATCCACCCGTCTTATTATTTCTTCCGGTTCTTTTAAACCCAGCAGAAATTCTGTAACACCTTCCTCCTGCTGGATGTTGAGCATTTTTCCTATGGTAGGATTATTTAAGTCCATATCTACCAGGGCTACTTTTTTCCCGGTCAGTGAAAGACTTATCGCAAGATTTGCTGCTATGAAGCTTTTCCCTTCACCTGAAATACTTGAGGTGATAAGAACTTTTTTGTGGACTGAATCAACCCCTAAGAATGATAGCGATATTCTCAATTTCCTGAATTCTTCTGCAATAAATCCCCTTTTGCCTGCAGCAATCACGAGTGATTTCTTTGATCTATCATAGGCAACTTCTCCAATGATTGGAATGCTCGTCCGTGACTCTACCTCATGCCGGTAAAGTACCTTCCCTGTAAATGACTCTTTGATTGTTACAATTGCTAAGGAAAGCCCCAAACAACCGGCAATAGCTATAAGAAAAATTATTGTTTTATGTGGGCTAACCGGATTGCGGGAAGCTTTAGCATCGTCCACTACCATATGGTCGGGAACTGCGGAAGCATAGGCAAGCTCACTTTCTTCTCTTTTTTGGAGCAGGAAGGCGTAGATATTGCTTTTGGTTGCCTGCTCCCTGCTTATATCCAGGAGTTGCCTCTCTTTTCTTGGAACAGTTTGCAGGATTGAATTATAATTTTGGTTGGTGGAATATAGATTTTGCTTCGCCGCAGTTAAACTTTGTTCCTGGCTTTGGATGTTTTGTAAAATACTAGGTTTCAACTTATTAATTTGATCTCCTAGCGTCACAATTGCCGGGTTGTTTTCTCCAGTTGTTTTCTTTTGCCTCTCATACTCCATCTCATTATTATATAACTGATCCAGAAGCTTTGACAGCAGGGGATCACTCACTCCTAAAGTAGCCGGAACAATGGCCTCCCCATTTTTTCTTTCTGACACAAATTTTTGAACTTGATTTAATACCGAAAGTTGCATATTTATGTCACTTAGCTTTTGGTCATTAGTACTCACATTTTGTAAAAACAGCTGACCCTGGGTACTTATGTCAACAGCCCCCTTTCCTGATTTGTATTGCTGTACCTTCTTCTCAATGGAATCCAGGTCTCTTGCAACAAGGTTTAATCTTTCTTCCACAAATGCCAGCGTATTAGCTGCCAGCTTATTTTTCTCATTTATTTCAAATTCTCCATAAGCAGAAATAAGATGATTTAAAATATCCTGTGCACGTGCAGGCACCGGATCTATATAACTAAGTTCAACAACGGAAGAAAGCTTATTAGATGCGTTCACAGTGAGGTTCGATAACAGGCTTTGAGCGACATCCGAAGGGTCACGCAACGAGAAATACAGCTCATTTTTGGACTTGGAATCTGGGTCTTCACCTAAGTAGTAATGTCTGTTAGCCATAAACTTCAAGGTGCCAAAAGGAGTTTTTACAAATTGATTTAATGGGAATTTATCTTTCTGATTTAGAGTAACCAATTGTTTCTTCTTGTCAAAGGAGAAATATATTTCATCTGCATTTATTATAGAATCAGGATTCAGCGCTTGGATGGTCACTGGTGATCTGGTGTAGGCTGAAATTGTATTGATATTCGTTTTTTCATAGACTGGAGCATATAAAAAAAGTCGTTTTACCACTTGCAGCAGCAATGTCCGCGACTGAAGAATTTCAATTTCATTTTCTAATATCTTTTTGGATGAAATTAAATCAAGTGATTCCGTTAATTTTGACTCTTCGTTTCCCTTCTTCTTGTCTTTGATTATGATCGTTGCGTTTGCCTGATATATCGGCGTGGCGTACTGCAAATAAATAAATGCAATCCCCAATCCAAGAGCCAATGCAATGGCGAACATTGGCCAATAAGGAAGATATTTTGATATTAGCTGTCCGATCAAACTTTCCTTTCCCTCCTCCGATATGGATCTTTTTGTCCGCATGGTTTATTTATCTATGAATTATTCTGGTTACAATAATTGCAATTAAAGAAACGCTACTCAAAATGATCGGAATTAACTTTTCTGTTCTACTGCCGCTCGCGACCTTGGCCCTGTTTGGTTCGATATAAACAACATCGTTCGGCTCGAGGTAATAATACGGAGAATTAAAAAAATCAGGTGAATTCAAGTTAACGCGTCTTGTAATCTTTCTTCCGTTTTCCTCCCTTATGATTAATACGTTTTCTCTTTTTCCATAAATGGTAAGGTCGCCGGCGAGCCCAATAGCCTGGAGCAGTGAAATTTTCTCACTCGGCACCGTTATCACGGTGGGTTTTGACACTTCACCAATCACGGTGACCATATAATTTAGCACCCGAATGTCCACAATGGGCTCCAACAGTAGTTTTCTGGCTAATATTGTATCAATAATATTATCGGTCAATTCTTTTTTTGTAATACCTGCTGCTCTGAATTTACCTAAAATAGGAAGGAGGATATTTCCTTCGGAGTTTACAAGATACCCGCCGACTTCGGTGTAACTCCCGGTGGCTGTGCTTGATCTGTAATTAGTATTATGCAGATTAAAAATTGTGGTCGCCTCGGGATTCGGACTGCTTATGTTGATGCTTAGAATTGTATTTTTTTCAAGTCGTACATCCGTACCTGCATCTCCCATAACAAAGGAGGTATCTCTGACATTATAGAAGTAAGCAACCTTTTGCGGGCCGGAACATGATTGGATAAAGATGCTACTTATTGTTACCAAAAATAGGATGACCAATGCTCGCAGGGCAAGCTGAGTTGTGTGCATAAGCGACGAATAATAATAAAATGATAGAAACCGAATATCAGGACTTGGCCATCAAGAGGATTGAGATGTACGGATCTTCAGCCAAAAACATATACTTTCTAAATTATAGTTTTAGTGTACATTTTACTGGGAAAAAGCTTAAACGCTGTAAACATAATACAATATATTATTTTTTCCAAGAGTTTGCTTTTAAAAAATTTTACTGATGCCTAGGATCCTAAAAGTATCGTGCTGCCGTCTCGGGTGTGTTGTCAATTAAGTGCATGTAGACTCAAGCAATAAATGTTCGCTTCTGGTTTGCTGTCTCTGTATGCTTTGAGTCGGTTGAAAAACTTATGGCAGTTAGAGACCGCATAAACCAAAATGAAATAGATTGTCGACGAGATAAATTGGAAACAGTTGCTGAATGTGGAACACGTGGGAATATGAGATAATTTTTTTGAATTAGGAGGTCATTCGTTACTTGCTATCAGGTTGCTGGCAGCCATTCGCAAAGTGCCAAATGTTGAATTGTCCGTGAATGACATATTCATTTATCCGCGGATATCGGGATTTTTAGTAAAGTTTTCCAAAAGGAAAAGGATGTTCCAGGCGATGAGGCTGTTCCCAACCTCAAACATCTTGTGCCGCTGAAAACCTCCGGTAACAAAATCCCGATTTACATAATCCCCGGCGGCGGCGGTACTGCCCTGCGTTTTATGAAGTTTGCCCAGATGCTGGATGAAGACCAGCCGGTGTATGTGTTACAGCCGCCGGTTGAAACCAAAGACCTTAAAGATTTTCCAAAAACGGTAGAAGAAATTTCCAAAAAATTCATCGATGAAATTACGCAAACAAACCCCAACGGGCCTTACGCCTTATCAGGGCATTGTGCCGGAGGAATTTTTGCCTTCGATGTCGAAACAATTGGAACAGATGGGAAAGAAGGTTCAGTTACTCGCGATGGTTGATACCATTGTCCGAAACCGCAACAAGCGCCCTCCTGCCTCAATAAAAAACCTTTATCACGCCCCTTTGAATATTCAAAGATTTTTTTCAAAAATTCTGTTGAAAATAAACTTATTCTTGCCAGTATCTAGCTCATTCGACTTAAAACAAATATTTATCTTATTAGTTATAATATGTTTAGTATTGACATACGTTATTAAATTTCCTGGAAGAATGCCATATTCTAACAATTGAAAGAAGGAAAAACTGAACTCACTTTCGGGTTCGGTGAAGCGATATCTAAGGCTAATCCTGAAGATCTAAAAAATGCTTTTAACCGGCTCAACCGAAGTTGAAATATTATTACAAACGGTGTAATGGACCTTGTGGTGTTTTCTTTGACATTTTTGGAGGTCAAAATGCCTAAAAAAACTCATCAAACCCTGTTCCATATTAGGTTTTAAAAAATTAGCCTCAATTACATTTAGTTTTACTTTGGTTTCATTCTCTTAAAAGCTAATACCACATAGGATTTTAGCGAATTTTACCACCACAAATGTCCATTAACCCTTACAAACAATTATTTCTTCACCTGATCTTTACAAATAAAAAACCCCGCCGAAACGAGGTTTTAGATAAGAATGTGCTTTTTATCTTAAAAAAAGCATCTCGCGATATTTAGGCAATTCCCAATATTCATCATCAACAAGTAACTCGAGTTTATCAACGTGATACCTGATTTCATCAAAGTAGCTTTTCACTGTATCACAATATGCAATTGCCTTTTCTCTTGAATCAGTTTTTTCATTGGCTACCTTCCTTGCTTCTATCATAGATTCAACGCGTGTGCTTATGTAAGAAATATGTTCAGAGATTTTTGTTGCGATTTGCAGTTGGCTTGCATATCCATTTTCATCTAAACCAATTTCTTTTAGTCCCCTTATGTTTTTTATCAATACATTTTGGTACTTAATTGCAGCAGGCAGAATGTAAGTGCTCGCCAGGTCGCCAATCATCCTGGCTTCTATCTGAACTTTCTTTGTATAATTTTCCAACAATATTTCATGCCTTGCCTCAAGCTCACTGTGCGTATAAATATTATGGTGTTCAAATAATTTTTTTGCTTTATCAGTTACCAAAGCGTCAAGAGCAAGAGGTGTGGTTTTTACATTCGGCAATCCTCTTTTTTCTGCTTCTTTAGCCCACTCTTCACTATAGCCGTCTCCTTCAAATAAAACAGATTTGCTTTCTACAATATATTTTTGAATTACCTGCATCAGGGCAATTTCTTTCTTTTCACCGCCTTCTATTATTGCGTCAACATCAGTTTTAAATTGTGAAAGCGTTTCGCCCATTATAGCATTTAGCACAGTCATCGCTGTTGCGCAATTGGCAGCAGAGCCAACTGCCCTGAATTCAAACTTATTTCCTGTAAAAGCAAAAGGTGACGTACGGTTCCTATCAGTATTATCGAGCATTAACTCCGGAATAGTTTTATGTATGTCCAGTTTCAGTATGGCTTCATCCTGCTCGTCAAATTTATCGCCTACTCTTTTTTCAATTTGGTTTAAAACATCCGTTAAATACTTTCCAATAAAAATTGAAATGATAGCAGGCGGAGCTTCATTGGCGCCGAGCCTGTGATCATTTCCGGCGCTGGCTATAGAAGCCCTTAATATATCTGAATAGTCATGAACTGCTTTGATTGTATTTACAAAAAAGGCAAGGAACATTAAATTTGTTTTTGGCGTTTTGCCAGGCGCTAAAAGATTCACACCGGTATTCGTCGCCATACTCCAGTTGTTATGCTTACCACTACCATTAATGCCGGCAAAAGGTTTTTCGTGGAGCAATACCATAAGTCCATGCTTTTTGGCAACCCTTGTCATCACATCCATTAATAAAGTATTATGATCCACAGCAAGGTTCACCTCTTCAAAAATTGGTGCACACTCAAATTGTGATGGCGCTACTTCATTGTGCCGTGTGCGCAATGGAATTCCTAATTTATAAGCTTCTTCTTCATAATCCCTCATAAAGGCATAAATTCTTTCAGGGATAGAACCAAAATAATGATCTTCTAACTGCTGGCCTTTTGCCGGCGGATGGCCAAAGACTGTTCTTCCTGTCATCACGATGTCCGGACGGGCATTGGCCATAGAAGAATCTATTACAAAATATTCCTGCTCCCAGCCGAGCGTGGGTGTAACAGTAGTTACATTTTTATCAAAATACTGGCATACATCAATGGCTGCTTTATCCAGCGCTACCAACGCCTTTAGTAGAGGCGTTTTTGCATCAAGAGATTCACCGGTATAAGAAACAAATATTGTAGGGATACATAACGTTTTACCATTTCCTATTTCCATAATAAACGGGGGAGATGACGGATCCCATGCTGTATACCCTCTTGCTTCAAAAGTGGCACGAAGCCCACCGCTTGGAAATGAAGAAGCGTCTGGCTCTTGCTGTATTAATGCGGCACCGTCAAATTCTTCTAACGCTGTGCCATCACCTTTGAGGGTAAAAAATGAATCGTGCTTTTCTGCAGTAGCTTCGGTAAGGGGTTGAAACCAGTGTGTATAGTGAGTTACATTTTTTGTTTCTGCCCAGGCTTTCAGGCCGGAGGCAATCTGATCACCCATCCGGCGATCAATTTTACTCTGTGTTTTTATAGAAGAAAGAAGGCTTTTATAGGCCTCATCGCTTAAATATGTGCGTGCTTTTTTTAAGTTAAAAACATTTTCTCCAAAGACAGCGGTAATTTTTTGTGACTTTGGTCCAAGTTGTGGTTGTGTATTAGAAATTAAATTTTGAAGAGCACTTTGTCTTAAAGATTGCATTTTTTCTCAAATTTAGATGGCAAAAAAAACACTTATACTTTATAAAAACAAAGATTTTTATAAAATGTGGTTAATTCTCGCCTTATTGTGGAAAATAAAATCAAATATTTTATTTTTATATATGAATAGTATTTCGGATTTTTTTCCAGTCGATTAAACAAATTACTGGAATAGTCAAAAAAGGAAAGTATATACTTCTGTACCTCGCAATTGCACCGATAATCGGTATGGTATAGCCAATTAGTAAAAACATGCTTGTGCTGAAAAAGAAGCAGAAATATACAAACGGATTCACTTTTTCATCTTTTTTAAAAAATATAAAAAGAAGAAACAAAATTTCGTAGATAAAAATCTCTATTGCGACTGGAAAATATAAAAGAGTAAATTTTTCAGTTAAATAAGGTCGCATAAAACTCTGGTTCAGCGCCTGTGGTGCATTATTAAGAAAGCTTCTAAAATTTGGATATA
>JBBPZF010000717.1:0-4186 GCA_038199105.1 Chitinophagales bacterium
AAGGGTTATAGAATTTAAACACTAGAAAAAATACCAAAAAAAGATGAAAATTGCTGTTTTTGCTGCAATGTGGGTTAACTTGATTGGTAATTAGTTCTATTTCTTGTTTATTTATGTCGTCCCATATTGCAATCCGTCTTAATTTTTGAGGATATTTTGTTTTGGATACTGCATTTTTAAATTCAATGATTTCGTCTTTTAGCAAATGGGGATGCCTGTTTTCAGGAAGTTCATTTTCAGTGATGACCTTGTATTGCATATTGTCTTTATGCCTGATTACAAAAAAGATTCCGTTGCTGTCCCATATATTTAATAAAGTCAGGTCATTATAATAACGATCAGCTACAATAACACTTCCTTTTAAGAGTGGAATATCATAGGCCCCTTTATTATCAGCCGTTTTGCCATCAGTGATATTTACATAGGCAGGTAAGTTACCATCAAAGTCAAGCAGGGTATGCATCTTTATGACTCCTTTGGCCGTTTTGTATTTTGCCCAGTCAAACAGTGATAAGCAAAGGCTGATGGTGGTGCTGTCCAGAAGAAATATTTTCGATTTTATTCTAAACTTAACTTGCTTAAATCCCGCCTGCTGTCCTAAACTATTTAAAAGTTGATAGTAATAGTCCTGAAAAATTTTCCAGCTTCTGTTTTTATTTTGATAGCTGATCGTAGATTTTGATGGAGCCTTGTTTATACCAAGATGGTTCAGATTGCCGGTAGCAGAGCGCAAGCCATTACTTATATCCCGAACAGATTGGCTCCTGGCAAATTGGCAAAATAACATGGATACTAATTGTGTCCAGGAGTTATATCCTTTGCATACCAAAACGATGCAATGGAACAATTGGAAGGCCAAGTGGCTTCTGCAAAAATCGGAATGGCCCGTTTGTCATCTCCGCAACTTTATTGGGTTTTGTCAGGCAATGATTTTACGCTTGATATCAATAATCCAAAGCATCCCAAGATCGTTTGCATGGGTAACAACCCAGAGAAGCAACAAATATATGGTGCAGTACTATCGTTGTACATTTCAAGGTTAATAAGGCAGGTAAACAGGAAAGGAATGCTAAAATGCAGCCTGGTGTTTGATGAATTTCCAACGATATATTTCAACAACATGGATAGCCTTATCGCCACAGCGAGAAGTAACAAGGTTGCTACTACATTAGCGATGCAGGATTTTAGTCAATTAAAAAAAGATTATGGCAAGGAACAGGCAGATGTGATAGTGAATATCACCGGAAACATTATCAGCGGCCAAGTTATGGGTGAAACTTCGAAACTACTCTCAGAGCGTTTCGGTAAAATAATGCAGGACAGATGTTTCTATCAATCGCACGGATACTTCCGTTAGCCACTCCAAACAATTGGACAATGCGATACCTGCATCTAAAATTGCTTCACTTTCGTCGGGTGAGTTTGTAGGTTTGGTTGCTGATAATCCCGACGAAAAAATAAAGCTAAAGATGTTTCATGCTGAGATAATCAATGACGCCGATAAACTCAATGAAGAAGCAAATCATTACAAAGAAATTCCTGCGGTATGCAATGTTACGCAACAGCAGGTGATAGATAACTATTACCAGGTGAAGCTGGAAGTGAAACGGTTAATCGCAGAAGAAGTAGAAAAGTTGAAAGCGCAATCAGTCATTTGACTGCGATATATGCTGAAGTTCCGTTTCCGTTTTATTTCAATATTGATTGTAATTCAAGACGATTTCATAAATGTTTTCCGGTGACTTTTGGGACTTCTCTCTTTGACAAAAGTTTTCCAAAATTTGTATGCCATTCATTCAGGTCTTTATATCCCTGGTACAATTTACTGCAATCAATATATTTTTTTGATCGGTTCGTCGCAAATTCAAGCCATTTTTTTCCTGTATTGTCGTTGTCCAGGTAAAGATGAATTTGATTGTGTTTTTCCATTAATAAGAGACTTCTTTCAAAGAACGAAAGTGAATTGAGTACAAGAAAATTGGTTGAAATATCATTTTGGTTCTGATGTATAAACTGGTAACTTAAGAAGTCAAAAAAGCCTTCAAAAACAGCGATGTTATCTGCTTTGTTATTGACGTAAGTAATATATTTTGGCGAGCTGCTTGCTTTATAATATTCATTGCGCAATTCATAACCACCTGCATTATTTTTAAATCCTATAGCCCGGTATATTTTTTCTTTTTCATTAACGGTAAAATGAACCTCATTACACCAGGTATCTGCAATATTTTTAGAAATATTTCTTTGTTTTAGATACTGGGAAAGGAATGAATCTTCAATCACTTCTTTTGTCAACATGATCCTTATACAGGTTTCACTTTCATCTTCATTATTTAATAACGAATTCTCATGCAAGTGTACCCGGGGAATGCTAATATTATTATGTATAAATTCTTGCGGATGAAAAAAAGAAAGTTTTTGCAATGCCTCACTCACGTTACTTTTATAAAATTCCATTACGAAATCAATAAGGCTTCCACCTATTCCAATGCCGTGATCAAACCACACATTTTTCTTTCTGTCAACTTTAAATGAGGCATGTTTTTCGTTTCTTAAGGGAGATAAATACCAGTAGTCATGTCTGCGTATTTTTCGAGGCTGATATCCGATAGAGTTCAGGTAATCCACAATATCAAGCTGGTTGGCTTCCGCACAGTTCATTTACACAAGATTTTAGATTAATATTTAGTTACATGGAGACATTACATGCTGCTTGATATCAGCGCATCTATATCTGCCCGATTAAAACATCGCCTTGATTTAACCTTAAAACTTTTAATTTTTTTTTGCTTTAGCCATTCATAAAGTGTGGGCTTGGATACCTGGAAGATTTCGCAAACATCTGATGCTTTTAGCAAAGCTTTTTCCGGTAGGAGGGAGCTGTTTTTTGAGATATTTTCCTGGGTTAACTTTTCAGTAACTACTTCCTCGATAGTGGTCCTGATTTGTTTCCAAAACTCAGAGGGAGCCATTGGAAACAACATAGGTGTTTCATTCATTCTGCTACATTTTCTTGTTCACAATTGAAATTCTGAATCAAAATTACCCTGCTTAATTAGCAATAACAATACATGGCTAAATTTTGAACAGGTTTTGTAAGGCCTATTTAACAAATGAAATTTTATTATGTAAGTGTTGTTAAACGGAGTAAGACAGAATTAGGTAGGGATAAAATATCATTTTTTTTTAATGAACAGGTATAAAAGTTGGTTGAAAAGTTAACTCATAAAATTCTATTGAGAGTATCAACAAGAGCGGCAGCAGAAAGTTTACATTAACTGGTAAATCAGGAAAAGTAACTAAATTGTATGTAGAAGTGATTTAGCGGTTCTTCTATGTTCCAAAATATTAAGTGATTAGATTTGTTTGCAATAATTCTATAGAAGTTTGACAATTTAAAAATGGAAAAAATCATTTAGAATATTTAATTATTATTTATGAAAAAAAAGATTCTATTCTGCATTGTTTCATTAGTTTTTTTAACTGCTGTTTGCAAAGCTCAAAAAAGTAAATGGATCATCTTGTTTGATGGTAGCTCAACCGATAAGTTCAGGGGTTACAATATGCAATCTTTTCCTGACCAGGCATGGAAGGTTGAGGACAGTGCTTTAGTTACACAAACAGGTGTGCCTAATATTGATCTTGTTACCAAAGAAGCATACAAAAACTTTGAACTGATTTTTGATTGGAAAGTATCCAAAGGAGGTAATAGCGGGGTATTTTTTCACATGAAGGAATCATTAACCCATGAATCAGGTAATGGCAATAGTCCTAACTGGTTAGATAATTATGAAATGCAGTTATTGGATGATATAGGTTTTAACGACACAGCTGCTATACGTTCTGCCGGTTCTTTATATGATTTGATCGTTCCCCGGAATAAACATTTAAAACCCGTTGGCGAATACAACCACGCAAAGTTGATTGTCAAAGGCAACCACGTGGAGCATTAGTTAAATGGTAATAAAGTGGTGGAGTATGAAATGGGATCACGTGCAATGAACAATTTGCTAAAAGAAAGTAAATTTAGCAACAATCCAAATTATGGTAAATCATCTAATGGTCTTATAATGTTGCAACATCATGGGCAAAAGGTTTGGTTTAAAAATATAAGGGTAAGACGATTGTAAGTTTTATTTTCCCTTTCAATAATATCTTATAACTTATCCATTCAAATTGATTTGCC
>JBBPZF010000718.1:0-2423 GCA_038199105.1 Chitinophagales bacterium
AAATTTTCCGGCATTAACTCCGTCTAAAACAGTTGTTATTTTCTGATTCCATTCATCGGTGTTATGATTTAATAACCAATCTTTCCAGTCTAACACTTTAAGCAGGGTGTTATTACTGTAAAATAAAAGTGATGGTTGAATGGCTGAAGCAACCAGGTTAAGATATTCATCTTTGCCTACATCAGTTCCTGGTTCTACAAAAAATTGACCAAGAGCAATTTCCTTCCACCAGATGATCACATAAAGCCCTTCATCAAAGTTTTTCTTCTGAAGTAGCGTTTTGCTTTTATCAAGAGATAAATGAATAATTTCATAAGGACGATATTCCTTCATAATTATTTTATTGGCCAATTTGTTTTTGTGAAAGGCGGAAGGGGAATTGCGGCCGTACGGCACCCCACCATTTTCCGTAATATTTTATATCGGCCCGGTAGTCCTCTAATTCAAAAGAGAGACATTCTTCAAAATTATATAAAGGAACAGAAGTATCACGTACTATATTTATTGAAATATAATACGATCCATCATTTAAAAAATTACCAGGAATACGGCATTCTCCTTCGACTATTCCCTGTTCACATAAGGTGGCAGGCGAAAGGAGATCGAATATACATTCACCAGAATAGGCAAAAAGCACGAAGCCTGAATTAAGACTGGCTCCTTCCAAATAGTTCCAAAACTCAAACTTTACTGTAAAGCCGCTTCTGATATCAAAGGGCTCACCGGATGTTAGCTGGTCAGGTATAAGTTCTACAGATTTTAAGCGGACAAAATCATTGCCGGGGGCTTTATCTGGAATATCCCAGCTTTGTTTTAGATTGAGTTTCTGTACGTTCGAAATGTATTTATTTACGACAAAAGATGTTTTACCAATTTCTTTCATAACCCCACGATCAAGCCATAGCGCTCTATCGCAAAGATTATGAATAGCCTGCATACTGTGGCTTACAAAAAGAATTGTTCTTCCATCAGCCTGCGAAACATCACGCATTTTTTTCAGGCATTTTTTTTGAAAGTCAGCATCTCCCACTGCTAATACTTCATCAACAATTAAAATCTCTGGCTCAAGGTGAGCAGCCACTGCAAAAGCGAGCTTCACATACATTCCGGAGGAATATCTTTTAACGGGAGTATCAAGAAATTTTTCGATTCCGGAAAAGTTTACTATCTCGTCAAATTTACGGCGAACTTCTTCTTTTTTCATACCAAGCGTATAGCCGCTCATATAGATATTTTCCCTTCCCGTAAGTTCTTCATGAAAACCCGTTCCTACTTCCAGCAAAGTTCCCAATTGGCCGTTTCCTTTCACCGTTCCGGTTGTAGGCCGCACAATACGGGATATGATTTTCAGCAATGTAGATTTCCCTGAACCGTTACTCCCAATAATGCCCAATGCTTCGCCTTTATTTACAGAAAAGTTTATATCCTTTAGCGCCCATATAAAACCACCTGCGTATTTAGAAGATTCGCCTGGATCAAGCTCAAAAAAAGGATTTGGTTTATTTAAGACCTTTCGGTTCCACCAATGCTGCATATCCTGGCGCATAGATCCGGTGCCAATGGTGCCAAGCTTATATAACTTGCTGAGGTTATCTACTTCAATTACTACATTTGGTTCATCCTTTATCATACCACATCAATGAGTTTATCACCTAATTTATTAAAAATCATTAGACCCGCAATGCAAATGATAATTGTAAAGCCTATGCTGTAACAAACCATTCCCAAATCCACGACTCCTTCGCCCAAAATAGATAATCTAAAAATTTCAAACAGCGATGTCAATGGATTAATCACGACAAACAACCGCCATTTTTCCGGAATTGAAGTTAGTGGATAAATAACCGGTGTTACGAACATAAGAAGTCTTACGCCCAAGCCGACCAGATTACTTATGTCCCTGTATTTTGCAGTAATTACAGAAAATATTAAACCCATACCAAGGCCAATAAGTGCCACGCATATTATGGCAAGCGGCAAAGCAAGCATCCAGAAATTTATTGAAATTTTAAAATCTTTAAAAAAAATATAAAACGCCACCATACAAAATAAAAAACAAAGCTGAAGAAGAAAGCGCAAAAAATGCGTACAGATAATCGAAAACGGAATGATAATCCGGGGAAAATACACTTTGCTGAACAGATGCGAATTGTCTCTAAATGTGTTTGAAGTTCCTCCCCAGCAATCACTAAAAAAGTTCCATAAAACTATCCCGGAAAAATAAAACAGGCCCGGTGGCAAAGATCCTGTAGAAATTCCAACCATTTTGGTAAACACTAAAATGTAAGTTATAGAAGTTATTAAAGGAGGAAATATAAGCCAGAAAGGTCCCAGGATAGTTTGCTGATAATTCAACAGAAATTCGCGTCGTACGAGGCTTGCAAGAAAGTGACGATAGTCCCAAAGATTTCTAAGCTCGTCAA
>JBBPZF010000719.1:0-11616 GCA_038199105.1 Chitinophagales bacterium
CGGTGGCCTTGTGGTAAGCAATGATGTAAAGTTGATTATGAATATCCAGTTAATAAAACAAGCCAGTTAACTATTTTTTTTAAATAAAAAGCCACTGCATAAAGTGGTGTTTTATTTTACATTCATGCAAATAAATCTTGCATGCCACTATGTTGCTGTAAAGAAGTTTACGTCGTTTGTCGACAGCAAACTATTATTCAGGCTGAGAGGCTTGCCTTGTTTTTTTGTGATCGTAACTGCAATTCTTGATTTATGAAAATTTACAGCAATTATATTACCGTTTATTTTGCATACTTGGGGTTTTGCACAATGTAATTTATGGGAAGCTGAACGAAAATATTTTTTCCATTTTTAAATCAGCATAACCACAAAAATTACCTTATTAAATTTGTAAGACTATCCTCAATTCTCAGTAATGTTTCTTCTTTATTCAACTCTTCAGGTTTAAATTTTTCACCAATCAGCTTTTCATACAATTCAATATAACGGTCGCGGATAGTGGCGATCCATTCATCATTCATTTCAGGAACCTGCTGTCCTTCTTTCCCCATAAAATTATTTTCAATAAGCCATTCCCTTACAAATTCTTTACTGAGCTGTTTTTGTTTTTCACTCCTGGATTGCATTTCATCTCCAGAGGAGTCCTTACGGACAAAACCATCTGCATAAAAATACCGCGAGCTGTCTGGTGTATGTATTTCATCTATTAAAATAATTTTATCATCAAGCTTTCCAAATTCATATTTTGTGTCAACCAATATCAATCCTCTTTTCTTTGCAATTTCTTTGCCTCGTGCAAATAACTGCAAAGAATATTTTTCCAGCATTTCATAGTCTTCTTTTGAAACAATTTTTCTTTCTATTATTTCCTCTTTGCTTATATCTTCATCATGCCCTTCCTCTGCTTTTGTAGATGGCGTAATAATAGGTTCAGGGAAATAATCATTTTCGTGCATGCCTTGCGGTAATGCAACACCGCATAACATTCTTTGCCCTGATGAATACGTGCGCCATGCATGCCCGGTAAGGTTTCCGCGAACAACCATTTCCACTTTATAAGGCTCACACTTCAGCCCGATAGAAACATTGGGCGCAGGCATATCCAACAGCCAGTTTGCACAAATGTCTTTCGTAGCGTTAAGCATCGAGGCAGCTACCTGGTTCAGCACCTGCCCTTTAAATGGTATTTGTTTTGGAAGAATAACATCAAATGCAGAGATACGGTTGCTGGCAATCATTACAAGCCATTTGTCTTTGATTGTATAAACATCCCTTACTTTTCCTTTATAAAAATTCGTTTGCCCCGGCAGTGAATATTTTTCCATTTTACTAAATTAAAACTGAATTATGCGAAAGCAAACTTCCGGCTTTTGAAGATATAAACATCCGCATATTTTCATATACAAAAATATTTTCTTAATGAAGCCTACAATGCTTATTTTGCCCCCGAATTCTAAACCTAAAAACCTTGCTATGAGAAAAAAATTTAGATTTTTTACTCTTTTGATTTTAGCAAACATATTTTCGATAGTTGCTCTTGCTCAAACCAAAACTATTTCCGGAAACGTAAAAAACAGTCGCACGGGCGATGGTGTTCCTGCTGTATCAGTCACTATAAAAAATGGGACTGCCGGAACTTACACAGATGAAAAGGGAAATTTCAAATTGAATTCTGATTCACCTGTTCCCCTTACTTTACTTGTTTCTTCAATTGGCTACGAATTGAAAGAA
The DNA here is from genome assembly GCA_038199105.1 of Chitinophagales bacterium. Taxonomy (GTDB): domain Bacteria; phylum Bacteroidota; class Bacteroidia; order Chitinophagales; family Chitinophagaceae; genus Ginsengibacter. Next base: position 1,732 of record JBBPZF010000719.1, read on the forward strand.
GTGCCTGTGTCGAATACTTCAACATTTATAGATATATCTCTTACGCCTGCAAGCACTTTAGGCCAGGAGGTTGTTGTTTCTGCTACACGTACGCCATCGCGGATTTTAGAGTCGCCGGTAACAATAGAAAGAATAAGCGCTGCTAATATTCGTAACACTGCGGCGGTTTCTTATTATGATATGATTGGCAAATTAAAAGGTGTGGATGTCGTTTCGTCTTCTCTCACATTTTCAACTCCAAGTACAAGAGGTTTTAATGGAAGCGGTAATCTTCGTTTCAACCAAATTGTTGATGGAATGGATAACCAGGCACCGGGCCTAAACTTTGCTGTAGGCAGCATAATAGGTTTAACCGAGCTTGATGTAGAAAGCGTAGAACTCTTGCCTGGAGCATCTTCCGCGCTATATGGCCCCGGAGGCCAGAATGGTGCATTAATAATAAACAGTAAAGATCCCTTTAAATACCAGGGGCTGTCCTTCCAGGTTAAAACAGGCATTATGCATGTTGATTCAAGAGAGAGAAAACCATCGCCGTATTACAATTGGTCTTTGCGCTGGGCGGAAAAAGTAAGCGATAAATTTGCATTTAAAGTCGGCGGTGAATTGATACAAGCCAAAGATTGGATTGGCGACGATTACAGAGATTACGACAGGCTTGGAACTACCGGCAGCGTGATTCTCGGTACACGTAGCACTGATCCAAATTATGATGGTATTAATATTTACGGAGATGAAACAACCGTTGATATAAAATCAAATGTTTTAAATCCACTAGCACGGGCAGCTCCTTTTTATGCGCCTTATGTAAATGCTTTGCCTTCATCAATTCCTGTTTCAAGAACCGGTTATTTAGAAAAAGAAATTGTAAATCCGAATACAGTAAATGTTAAGCTATCGGGAGAAGTTAGTTATAAGCTTACACGAAAATTATCGCTAAATGCAGAAGGATATTGGGGAACGGGAAATACGGTGTATACCGGCAGTGACAGGTATTCACTATTGAATTTAAAAGTGGGTCAGTACAAAGTAGAGCTCGTGCATACCAATTGGTTTTTAAGGGCCTATACCACACAGGAAAATGCAGGCGATTCTTATAATGCTACTGTTACAGCAAGGTTGTTCAATGAGGCTTGGAAACCAAGCGGAGGAACAACAGGCTGGTACTATCAATATTCACTTGCCTTCTTAAGTGCAAAGCTTGCCGGGAAAACGGATATAGAAGCACATAACGCTGCAAGAGCTGTTGCGGATGTAGGCAGGCCGGTAGCAGGTTCTGATGAGTTCAATCGAATTCTCGACAAGGTGAGAAGCATTCCTATTTCACAGGGCGGTGGTTTATTTGTTGATAAAACAAATTTATACAACGTGGAAGGCCAGTACGATCTTTCACCTTACACTTCAAAATTTGCAAATATTCTTATCGGTGGTAATTACAAAAGATATGTATTGAATTCTGAAGGTACTTTATTTGCTGACTCAACAGGTAAGATCGGCATCAATGAAGTGGGCGCCTACATACAGGCTTCAAAGCGTTTTATAAATAATAAGCTTAACATAATTGCATCAGCGAGGTACGATAAAAATGAAAATTTTGATGGGAGGTTTACTCCAAGAGTTTCTGCTGTGATCACCGTTGCTGAAGATAATAATATAAGGCTTACATACCAGCAAGCTTATCGCTTTGGCTCTACGCAGCAACAATATATTAATCTACGTGTAGGTGGCGGTACTGCGCTTATCGGTGGTGTACAGAGCTTCAGGACTTTCTATAAATTCAATAGCAATCCTGTTTATGCAATTGATGATAACCTGTTTGCAGGACACCCGCAAGTGGCCAACCTTCCAAAGTTTAAAGCCGAGACCGTAAACTCTTTCGAGGTTGGGTACAAAGGGCTGCTGATTCAGAAAAAATTGCTTATAGATCTTTACGGTTTTTATGGCATTTATAATGACTTTATTGCACGCACGCTTGTTGCCCAATCTGTGAATGGGGATGCAAGCGTATTCAGCGATCCTGCAACAGTTAAAGCCAATCTCAATAACCCGGCAATTACCACCACTTATTCTGTTCCAACAAATGTAAATTCTGACGTGACAACTTACGGCTTTGGAATTGGGCTTACCTATTCATTGCCTGCCAACTTTGTGTTAGGCGCCAACGTTACTTCAGATCATCTTGATAAAGTGCCTGCAAATTTTATTGCTGCGTTCAATGCCCCGAAACACAGGGTAGGAGCCAGCTTCAGCAATACAGGTTTTGGTTATCAAAAACGCCTTGGCTTTAACTTTACTTATCGCTGGCAGGATGATGTGAATTACCAGGGTGATTTCGCAAACGGCTTAGTGCCTGCTTATCAAACACTCGATGGACAGGTCAGCTACAAATTTACCGCTCAAAATGTGTTGTTGAAATTAGGGGCTACTAATCTTTTAAATGAATACTACCGCAATGGATTTGGTAACGCCACTATCGGCGGTATATATTATGTGAGCATTGGTTACAACATATTCTAACCAATAAATTTTTATCCTTATTTAAAATAATTATATGAATAACTCATTTTATAAACATAGAAAACTGGCAGGATTTTGTTCCTTCGTCATGGGCGTGATCATTTTTACATCGTGTAATAAAGAGATTCCGGGGCCTATCCCAATTCCATACACTCCTGCTAATAACAGTACAACAAGTATCGGAGCAGAGATTAGTTCCAATCCATCTTATAGTATTTTCAAAGCAGCGGCCACAAGGGTTGGAGCAATGGCAATGCTAAGTGATTCAACTAAGGTATTTACTGTTTTCTTACCTGATGATAATGCATTCATTGCATCCGGTATCCCCTCTGCTGCTGTAATTGCTCAATTGCCTATTACATCTGTTGGTGGAATAGTAAACTATGCCATCATTCCCGGTGAGCAATTAACATCAGAGAATACATCTACTGCTTTCCCTAATGTGCAGTTACCAACAGCTATTACCATCGGCCAGTTACCAGGTACAACAATACCTTTAAACCTTAGTACTTTTCCCTCAAAAAGAACGAATGGTTTTTGGGATAATAACATCCCGGTTGTGACCCCTGATATCAAATTTAAGAATGGAGTTATTCATGTAGTTGCCGGTATTGTTGCGCCGCCAAGCCAGTTATTAAAAAGCGCTTTAAAGGCAAACCCAAATCTCACTTATTTTAATGCCGCAATTGCAAGGGCTGATAGCGGGTCAACAGGCTTAAGCAGGTTTGATTCTTTGCTCAATTATGCAGTTACAAATATGACAGTGCTTGCGCCTAATGATGCGGCTTTTCGAACATTAATATTTGGTCTTGCTTTCCAGGGATATTTGGATTATTTGAAATCGTTAGGCGCTGTGCCTACTGCTACTGATTCGGCTAATGCATTTGCTACAGGTAACGGCGCTGTTGCAGCCGGCCCCGCATTTTTGAGCACTAACAATATAAGCACCGCCCAGGTAAGAGGAATCATTGCCTATCATTTTTTGGCAACGCCTAATCCAAACACCGGCGCATACGAACCTAACATTAGAGTATTCTCCGTAAACTTTTCACGAACTCCTTCTTTTGTAACCACGCTGGTAAATAGTTCGTATGCTCCACATCCCGGGATTCTCGTGAGTCCGACCTTCACAACGGTAGCGCCAAATGTTACCATTGTCACTTCTTTAAAATTTACCGGTCTTGGTACTTTCCCTCCGGGGGGCGCTCCTTATAGTGGTGCACCTGCTACGGCTGTTTCTCTAGATAATCATGCTGTGAATGGTGTGTATTATGTAATTGACAAAGTTTTATTACCACAATAGAATATAAAATATTTATAAGAAAAAGGTGCAATGAAAGTTGTGCATTTTTATTTGAAGTAAGTTATAATCGTGGGTGATTTTCATCTTTGTATTATTCCGCAGTTTATTATTTACTTAATGGCGTATATTAGCGCCTCTATTAAAAGTGCTTGATACATGCAGGATTTTATTTACGCTCTTGGAAAAAGATTTAAGAAATCCGCTCCGTTTAATTTCTACTCGCACTTCTTTCCTTACAATAAAAAATATTCTGAATGAATTCACGTAGAAAGTTTTTACTAAACTCTGCATCGCTTGTAGGCGGCAGCATGCTTGTATCCGCAACAAATAATAATGCCTTTGCTATTTTTAAAAATAAGATTTCTCCCAGCGATCAGTTGAACGTAGGGCTGGTCGGCGCAAACGGTATGGGATGGGCCGACCTTACGGCTGCATTAAAAGTTCCCGGAGTAAATGTGGTAGCAATTTGTGATGTTGATAAAAATGTGCTTGATAACAGGATGAAAGATCTTGCGAAGCTTAATGCTGATGCCTCCAAAGTAAAAACCTACGGCGACTACCGGCAGCTATTAGATAATAAAGATGTGGATGCGGTGATCATCGGCACACCAGACCATTGGCATGTATTGATAATGATGGATGCATGTGCTGCAGGCAAAGATGTGTATTGCGAAAAGCCTGTTGGCAATTCTATTGGGGAATGCAGGGCAATGGTTGCTGCGCAGAAAAAATATAACAAGGTAGTGCAGGCAGGGCAATGGCAGCGGAGCCAGCAACATTTTAAAGATGCGGTGGACTATGTGCAAAGCGGCGTGCTTGGGAATATACGCACGGTAAAAGTGTGGTGCTACCAGGGCTGGATGAAGCCTGGGCCAGTTGTTCCTGATACGCCGCCACCTAACGGTGTTGACTATGCGATGTGGCTTGGCCCTGCGCCAACACGTCCTTTTAATTCCAGCCGTTTTCATTTTAATTTCCGCTGGTTCTGGGATTATGCCGGCGGCCTTATGACAGATTGGGGCGTTCACCTTCTTGATTATGGATTGCTGGGTATGAAATCACCAATACCAAAATCAATTTCTGCATTGGGAGGACGTTTTGCTTATCCTGATCTTTACGAAGAAACACCAGACACCCTCACAACTCTTTATGAGTTTGATGGTTTTAACATGGTATGGGATTCTGCCATGGGTATTGATAACGGCCCTTATAACCGTGATCATGGTATTGCCTACATTGGAAATAACGGCACATTAATTTTAAACCGCGGTGGCTGGGAAGTAATAGAAGAAAAGCAAAGTAAAAATAAAGTGAGCAAGCCATTTGTTGCCTCATCCGATAATGGATTGGATAAGCATTGGGAAAATTTCGTAAGCGTTGTAAAGTCCAGGAAAATGGAAGACCTGCATTGCCCGATACAAGCGGGCGCCCACGTAGCAACCGTTGCGCAAATGGGAAACATTGCGTACCGTAGCGGAAAAAAATTGGAATGGGATGCAGCAAAGGAACGCTTTACCGATGACGCAATAAATAAGAAGTACATGATGAAAGAATACCACAACGGATATAAATTACCTAAAGTATAATTATCAATTTTAAAAATAAATACATAATGAAAAACGTTTTTTTATTTTCAGCAGCCTTACTTTTTTCTTTCGTTGCATCAGCGCAACACAATGATTCACTTACAAAGAAAATGGAGCCTGCGCCTACACAGATGACGGCTGAAGAAACGGAGTTTTATACACCCGTGCCACCAATTGTTACGCCTGCTGCTAATTACGGAGATCCTCCATCTGATGCCATCATTTTATTTGACGGAAAAAATCTTAATGAATGGGTTTCTACAAGTGATACTACAAAGGCTGCCGGGTGGGATGTAAGCGATAATATAATAACTGTCAGTAAAAATGCGGGCGACATTGAAACAAAAAGAAAATTTACTGATTACCAACTTCACATAGAATTTCGCATACCAACAAACATAACCGGTTCTGGCCAGGCACGTGGTAACAGCGGTATTTTCTTAGCATCGGCTCACGGAGCAAGTGAATATGAGTTGCAGGTGCTGGATAACTATAAAAATACAACCTACGTAAATGGCCAGGTCGGTAGTATTTATAAGCAATCTATTCCATTGGCAAATCCGTCCCGTAAGCCAGGGGAGTGGCAAACCTACGATGTAGTGTGGACTGCCCCACGCTTCTATGATAATGGTCAGTTGCAATCGCCGGCACGGGTTACAGTTTTCCTGAACAATGTTCTTGTGCAAAATAATTTTGTGCTACGAGGCAGCACACCTTATATCGGCTTGCCAAAATATATCCGTCATGGAGCCGCACCTATTAAACTACAGGCGCATGGCGATAAGAGTGAACCGGTAAGCTATCGTAAGATCTGGATAAGGCCGTTATAGATTGAATTGATTTCACGCAAAGAAAGATAAGAAAGCAAAAACGCAAAGAACCTTTTTTTTGCGTCTTTGAATTACCAGAGGTGACACCTTTAAAAAGGTGTCACCTCTTTTGAGTCACCATGTAGAACAAACGTTGTTATGTTTTAATCTAAAAAAAAAAGTGAAGATGCAAGGACAATTCTTCGCGTCTTTTTTATATTATGTCTTTGAAGGAAGAGAAAATGAAATCAAATTTTTATCTTTTTCCATCTTCCTCTTTCAAATAAAATAACACTGGTGACAGTAATACATGCTTCGGTTACTACTATAGAAAGGAATACGCCTTTCGGCCCCCAATGTAAAACCACTGCCAGCAGGTATGCTATGGGAATTTGAAATATCCAAAACCAAAAAAGATTTACCCATGTTGGCGTCCGGCTATCGCCTGCACCGTTAAAAGCATTCATCACTACCATGCCAACTCCATAGAAAATAAAGCCGAGGCTTACGATTCGCAAAGCCAATACAGCAACATCAACTACCGCAGGTTCTGTAGCGATGATGCGAACAAAAAATTTAGCACAAAAAAGAAACAGGACAGAAACGAAAGCCATAAAGATGGCGTTATACTTAGCCGTTTTCCAAACCGATTGTTCCGCACGTCCTGGTTGCCCGGCTCCAAGATTCTGGCCTGCTAATGTTGCCGCGGCATTGCTTAAACCAAAAGCCGGTAAAATAAAAAATATGATCCATCGTATGGCTATGGTATAACCGGCTACTGCATCGCTTCCAAAATCTGTCATGATCCTCGCCATTGCAATCCAGCTTGCCGAACCAATTATAAATTGCAATGCTGCGGTGGAAGCAACATTCAACAGATTCTTCATCACTTCTTTATCAGGTAAAAAATGATGCAGGTTTATTTTAATAATTCCTTTGCCTTTCAATAGATTCCAAAGCTGGTAACAAACGCCGATACTTCGGCCGGTAGTAGTTGCTATAGCGGCACCATTTAAACCATAAAAATGAATAAGCAACGGGCATAAAATAATGTTGCAAATATTAGCCAGCCATAAACTGCGCATAGCGATTGACGCATTACCGGCTCCGCGAAAAATACCGTTTAGTAAAAAAAGCAGCATAATAATTATGTTGCCGGTAAGCATTATTCTCGTGAAAGTAAAACCAGTTTCTACAATGTCAGGAGTTGCTCCCATCAATCTTAAAATATTTTTTGGGAATAAAATTCCTACGATGCTTATAAGTATGGATATGCTAATGGCAAGCACAATTGCTTGTGCCCCGGCTCTTGCACCGCCCTCATTATTTTTTTCTCCCACACGCCGTGCTACCAAAGCAGTTGCCGCCATGCTCAAACCAAAAGCCAGTGAATATACAATGGCAAGCACCGATTCTGTAAGGCCTACAGATGCTGTTGCATTAGCGCCAAGCTTCCCGACAAAGAAAATATCCACTATGGCAAATACGCTCTCCATGCACATTTCAAGTATCATTGGTATAGCAAGAAGAAACACTGCTTTGCGAATACTGCCCGTGGTAAAGTCGTGTTGTTTATTAGATAAAGCCTCTTTTATAAGGCTAACCATTCCCCATATACGCTTATTATTAGTATAAGTTGTGATCATTATTGACAGTAAATAAAAAAATGAAAAGGTTGCAGGCATGTATAAAATGCTGCAGATATAGTAAAGTAAATAGGCCTTGAATCAAACAGAATCTAAGCCTGCCTTAGATAATCATAAAATATAATTTAAACTAAATTTATGTTAACCGGCATTCTTAATAGGTATGCGAAAGTAAAAACAATTTTTTTGATTTAAAATATTTTGAAAAAATAAATCCAAATATTTCCGTAACTGAATGGTTTCCTTTAATTTCGAAACCGAATGGTTACATAAATTTAAATCTGATGAGAAGAGACGTGTTCCAGGCAATAGCCGACCCCACCCGGCGGGAGATAATAAATATGATCACCCGCGAATCATTAAACCTTAATTCAGTTGCTGAAAATTTTGACATCAGCAGGCCGGCAATCTCCAAGCATATTAAAATTCTTGCAGAATGCGGGTTACTTATTGTCAGGCAGCAGGGCAGGGAGAGAATTTGCGAGGCGAACTTAAAATCATTAAATGAAGTCTCAGAGTGGGTAGAGCAATACCGGGAGTTTTGGACGGGCAAATTAGATGCACTCGATAGTTTTTTGAAGACCACATCTTCTTCTAAAATGAAAACAACATCAAAAAAATCTACATTAAAAACAATAAAAAAACCAAAAACAAAATGAAACAGGAACCATTTGTAATTGAACGCACTTACGATGCACCCATCGAAAAAGTATGGAAAGCTTTAACCGATAAGAATCTAATGAAAGAATGGTATTTCAATATTGAATCATTCGAGCCGAAGGTTGGTTTCGAATTTACATTTGAGGCAGGAAATGAAGGCAAACGCTATAAGCATATTTGTAAAATAACTGATGTAGCGCCCGGGAAAAAACTGCGGTATAGCTGACGTTATGATGGGGTTGAAGGCAATTCATTTGTAACCTTTGAATTATTTCCAGAGGGTGATTCAACAAGGGTAAAGCTAACACACGAAGGACTTGAATCTTTCAAAACTGACAATCCCGACTTTGCAAGAAAAAGCTTTGAAGGCGGCTGGACCGATATTTTAGGAAAATCTTTAAAAGAATATGTTGAAAAAGAATAAATGAATGCATAACGAAAGCGCCGACGCTGATCCAGATTTCCTAATTAGAATAATATTTTATTTCATAGTTGTCCTTTTTAAGGGCAACTTTTTTTGCAGTGAATTGACTCATAAAAAATTACCTGATAAAATATTTTTCACAACTGCAATGCGAATACTCTTATGTTTTATATTTCCACATCATTATATTTTATTCTTACATTCAACCTCTGCGATTGCTGATGTGTAAATCAGAAAATTAATACATGCACTTAACCAAGAGAAACAGAAAAACTTTTATTATTTCTTGCAGGAGAGCTTGCAGAGAAGCGCAAGGCACGCGGGTTAAAACTCAACTATCCTGAGTCTATAGCACTTATAAGCAGCCGCCTGCAGGAAGCAACCCGTGACGGAAGAACGGTCGCTGATTTAATGCATTATGGCGTAACGATTCTCACACGAGAAGATGTAATGGAAGGTATTCCTGAAATGATACATGAAGTGCAGATAGAAGCCACTTTCCCGGATGGAACAAAATTAGTGACGGTGCATGATCCGATAAGATAATATCAATCAAAAGTGAAAAATTAAACACATGATACCAGGAGAATATTTCGTTGGAGAGAAAGACATTGAATGCAATGTGGGGCGTATAACCGCTACCGTTATTGTTATGAATACGGGTGACCGCCCGGTACAGGTTGGCTCACACTTTCATTTCTTTGAAGTGAACCGGCAGATGGACTTAGACCGCAGTAAAGCTTTTGGAATGCGGCTAAACATTGCTGCAGGCAATGCTGTTCGCTTTGAACCCGGTGGGGAAAAGGAGGTGGGGCTGGTAGCTTTTGGCGGGAGAAAAAATGTTTTCGGTTTTAATAACCTTGTAAACGGAAATATTGACAATGATGCCAGTAAACATGAGGCTGTAGAGAAACTATCTTCATTGAAGTTTAAAAATAAAACG
>JBBPZF010000720.1:0-2539 GCA_038199105.1 Chitinophagales bacterium
ACCAAATGCAGTTGTATCTGCCTGCCAGGTGCCGGCATAAGTATTGCCTGCCGAATCTGTACCTGATGCATTTCGGGCTATTACGATAAAATTATCCGGAACAAGATCCAAAAATTTCATGGCACTATCTCTTTTGGCCTGGCTAAGAATGTTAAATTGAAAATTAGCCAGCCTGTCTGAGCCACATATCTTTTCACTTCCATATAAGCCTGATGGGCCCAATACATTATACCAGGGTTTAAGAGTTACCGGATTAAGTACATTAAAAATAATACCTGAAACTCCGCAAAGGCTCCTGGTGAAATCAGCGCCATTTACACCTACTGTAAAACTAGAGGCACTGTTTCCTGCTGTAGGGAAAACCCCGTTTTTGGCTGCAATAAAATTAAGCACTGTGGCATAATCCCACTGGCGAGAACTATCCAGCTTTATGTTTTGCGTATCGCTGCTCAGGTGCTGGTAGTAGTGAGATTGATTAGAACCCGGTGTACTATTAGCCAGGTAAATGAAGGAAGAATTATTCCAGTGATCTGTCGGTGAGTTTGCAGCAGGCTTAAGTGCAACACGCCAGTAATATACAGTGCTATCTACATAGCTGAATCCCGGATCAAACTCTATTACACCGCCTGCCGCATTCACTGTCCGCGTAACCTTTTGCGCAGAATTAAAAAGTAAGGTCGTATCTATTTCCATCACATAATCTTTCGCTACACTTATCGGGTTGGCTGTAGATGCATACAATTTTTGATTTCCAACATTCACTATTGAAAAATTATTAGGATAGGCAGGTTTAGCCTCGTCTTCATACACGAAGAAATCTTTTACTATGCTGTTGTTGCTTTCTGATATTTCACCAACTTCATTATCGGCATCAATAGTTGCGGTAATCTTGTTTAATCCTTTATCTCTTGAAGAAATAATAGGGACTACAAGGTGAACAGAATCTGCATAATCTATCCCCGCAATTCTCTTGCGGAGAAGCAAGTCAGTAGTTCCATTGGGATAAGTTCTTTTAATTTCAAATGTTATGGAATCAGTTACGGCCCTGCCAATATTGTAAGCTTTGGCATCCAGCACAAAACTATTTTGCGCAACCGAAATAAAGGGAGGATTTATTTTTACTTCCTGGTCTTCCATTACGTAATCCGGTTTGGGATGCGGGTTTATTTTTATTGCCGGGTCGCCATGTAAAGCAATTTCTTCCATGTGCACTCTTGAGAGGTAATCTAAGGAACTTGAACTTCCGCCGAGGTTGCTGATTAAATTTTTCATATCGTTGCCGATACTGTTTCCATAATTAACGAGGCCCAATTGATTGTAAAGTTCGTAATCATAATTATTAAGATACGGAGGAACTCCTAAATGCGAGCTTGCCAAAAAACCAATAGAGCCGCGTTCGCTGGCGAGAACGAACTTTTCTGAGATAGATAAATTGTTTTGTGTTATACGTGTTGGGTCATAAATGTAATTATTACCCGCCGTACAACCACTTACCGAAAAGAACGGGTATCGTCCCTGGTTTTGATAAGCAGAAGGATCACTCAAATTGAAAGCCAGTGTATTCGCTGAAGAGTGGCCAAAATAACCTAAAAGGCTTATGCCCTCATTAAATAATTCTTCCACCCTTTGCCCTGATACCAACTGCACCGCAGAATTGGAAGATTTTGCAAATGTTTCCACATGAGCACCATACAATGTATCTTCTATTATTTTTTTGTACTGGTTCATGTAATAAGTAAAAAGATCATTTTCGGAACTATCGCTTCCGCCAATTACATGCACTACATTTTTCATCCATAGTTTATTGGCCAGTGTTTGCGTTGTTGAGGCCTGAGCCGCTTCATACTCCTGAATTTTTTGAAGATAATTTCCTACTTCATTCCCAGATACTACAGAAAGCCTTCCTACAGGTATGCTCGGTACTATGCTGCCATAAGGCGATGCGAGTAGTACATCAGATGCAGGATTGCCAAACGTGGGAACAAGATTTAATTTGTCAGCGTATGAATTGGTTTCATTGAGCCGGTAATCATTATATGTAATTCCCTTGCCTATTAGAAAAACATATTTTGGTGAAGGGAATTTGCTCTTTGCAAATTGAATAAAATCTTTTATTGCCGATGGATGTTTTTTAATACCATACGCGAACTGATCTACCAATTCGTCACTGTTATATATTTTAGTATTAAAGCCTCCGCCTGCAACCGAAGCCCTGTAAGTTTTATAGAGATCTACATTATTCACACCCGACCCGTTATTATATAAAATAGGATTGCTTATAATGAGATAATCGCCCTGGTTGGCGGCAACGCTGAAGTCTGTAAAGTTTTTTGTGGAAAAATTACTAATTGAATTTACTGACGAAGCATCTTCACTCATCAAAATAAATTGCCTGTGCGCAATTGATGAAGCGGGTAATGCGAATTTTACTTTACCGGGCGTAGAAGTTATATCACCCGTATATCTTTTATTAGAAGATATGTCGAGTAAAACAGGCGCCGCAGATCCGTAATTAAAATTATCAATCACAAGAAAATTA
>JBBPZF010000721.1:0-4148 GCA_038199105.1 Chitinophagales bacterium
ATAAGCATGGAGAGTTGGAATTTTATAAATGAATTGGGGCTCGATCTTCGACAACTTAATTTGCCTATCATTAAAAAGCTGATCGTTTCTTCTCCTAATGGTGATTTTATACAAAGTAAACTTGACCTCGGCGGCTTTGGCATAAGCCGTTTTTTTATTGATAACGAGTTGAAGAAAATTGCAATAAAAAATGGTGTAGTGCTATTGGAAGAAACAAAAGTGAATGAAGTAATATTTAATAATGATGCATTTAGGGTTTTATACGTCGGCGGAGAAATAAATTGCAAAGTAGCTGTTGCCAGCTATGGAAAAAGAAGCAATCTTGATGTAAAATGGTCGAGGGAATTTGTTAAACAAAAGCCAGGTAAGCTGAATAATTATATCGGCGTGAAGTACCATATTAAAACAGCATTTTCCGATGATACTATTGCGCTCCACAATTTTAAAGATGGCTATTGCGGCTTATCAAAAGTAGAGGACGACAAGTATTGCCTGTGTTACCTTACCACTGCGCAAAACCTGAAAGAGAATAATAATTCTATAAAGGAAATGGAAAAAAATGTTTTGCATAAAAATCCATTTCTTAAAACAATATTTACGTCTGCTGAATTTATTTTTAAAGAGCCTGTTATCATTTCACAAATAAGTTTTGAGCAAAAAACAGCAGTTGAAAATCATGTGCTGATGACGGGGGATTCTGCAGGAATGATAACGCCGCTTTGCGGTAATGGAATGAGTATGGCATTACATTCTTCTAAAATTGCTTTCGAATCAATACAATCTTTTTTAGCTAAAAATATTACAAGGGAGAAAATGGAAATTCAATACAGCGCTCAATGGAAAAAGCATTTTGCTACACGATTGAAAACCGGCCGTGCAATTCAAACGTTGTTTGGAAAAGAAAAGGCTACTGATTTCTTCATAGGCACCATTAAACATTTTCCATTTATAATTAAAAAGATCATAAAGTCAACCCACGGAAAAGAGTTTTAGTAATTTTGTAAGAGCATGCCTGAGCAATCAATTATATTATTTGACGGTGTCTGTAATCTTTGTAACAGTGCAGTGAATTTTGTAATAGAAAGAGATAAGAAAAATTTAATTCAGTTTGCGCTATTGCAATCAGAAACGGCATACGTATTGTTGGCTAAGCATAAAATGCACAAGCAGGAAATGAAATCTTTTATCTTCATTGAACATGGGAAAGTGTACACGCAATCAACTGCAGCCTTGAAAGTTTGCAGGCACTTAAGCGGCGCGTGGCCAGCATTATATACCCTTATAATTATACCTTCATTTATAAGAGATGGTATTTATAAATGGATTGCTAAAAACCGTTATAAATGGTTTGGGAAAAAAGATGAATGCATGATACCAACACCTGAGTTGCAGGTAAAATTTTTAAATTAACAGATCATGGCGAATAAAAAAACATTGGTTCTTGGCGCTTCGGCTAACCCTGCACGTTATAGCAACCTTGCTGTACACAGCCTTACTTCAAATGGGCACGATGTGATCGCCGTGGGCAGAAGAGAAGGCAAAATTGGTAACACCTCAATTACCACGGAAAAAAGAGAAATCACCAACCTCGACACAATAACATTATACCTTAATGCGCAAAATCAAAAAGATTATTACGGCTACATAATTTCTCAAAAACCAAAGAGAATAATCTTTAACCCGGGCGCAGAAAATGATGAATTAGCGGGACTTGCGCAAAAGGCTGGTATTCTTACGCAAGAGGCATGTACGTTGGTTTTACTAAGTACCGGTCAGTATTAATACCCATTAGTTAAGTACTTCCTCGCATCTTTTCATTTAAAGAATTTTTTTTTCATATTCGGTATAATTTTTTTACTGAAGTGTCGTTTGATTGTTATCCGATTACACAGAAAATAAAATTCCTTACCAATGAAAATCTATATCAAAGCATTATTGCTGTGCACAATTGTTTGCTGTTTTTTTACATCAAACGCACAAGTCCTTCACTCTGACAAAGCTGCTTTATTTGCTAACGTTTCCTCCTCATTTAAGGCTGCCATATCTGAATTAGATAAAGCATTTCTTGCAAAAGAAGGAAGCTCAATTCAACTGCAATTTGCCAGCAACTTTACTTTTAACGGTACAATAATGTCATCTGTACAACGCTATGGAAAACTGTCAAGCATCATTGTAAGATCCCAATCATTACAAAACACATTGTTGTCACTTTCCAAAAGGACGAACGAGGATAATACCATTACCTATGTGGGCCGCATATTGAACGGAGCATTCGCTGATGGATATGAATTGAATAAAAATACCGACGGTAGTTACACTTTCAATAAAGTAAAATCCGAAGACCTTTTACAGGATTACTGACACGATTATTTTATCATAGCGAATACAACGGAACCCTAAAATCCAACCCAATGAAAACTCTTTTTACATTCATTTTTGTGCCCTTACTGTTTCTTTCGTCTATCGCAAATAGCACTCCTGCTTTAAGCAGTTTGCCATCTGCGAAAGCAACACTCTTTCTTGACTTTGATGGGCAGTCTGTAATTGCATCATCATGGAATGGCGGCCAGCCGCTGATTTGCGCTCCTTCTCAAATGAGTGATGTGCAAATCACTGAAATTTTTAACCGCGTTTCAGAAGATTACAGGCCTTTCAACATAAATATCACTACTGACTCAACTGTATTTTTAGCGGCGCCTCTTGTACAACGTATGAGAATTATCGTTACTTCTACCAGCAACTGGTATCCTGGTGTAGGTGGTGTTTCTTATACAGGTTCATTCAGGTGGGGCGACGATACTCCCGGTTTTGTTTTTGCTGATAAACTTGGCTTTAGCCCAAAGCTTGTAGCAGAGTGCTGTAGCCATGAAAGCGGTCATACGCTTGGACTTTCGCATCAATCAGCTTATAATGGAACATGCACCCTTATAGCAACATATAACGCCGGGCAGGGTTCGGGAGAAATAGGATGGGCGCCTGTAATGGGAAACAGTTATTATAAAAATTTCTCGGGATGGAATAACGGGCCTACTCCAAGCGGATGTACAGCAGCCCAGGACAACTTGTCTATCATTACTTCATCATACAATGGATTTACTTACAGGGTAGATGATCACAGTGATAATCCGAACGTAAATCCAACTCCATTGAAAGTGAATAACAATACTTTTTCTAACTCAGGTGTTATAACAACTAATACGGATAAAGATGTTTTTAAAATTGACGTGGCAAAAAATGCAACATTGCACATGGATGTAGTTCCGTATTCAGTAGGGCCAAATAATGACGGGGCAGACCTTGATGTGATGATTACTATATTGAATTCGTCTATGCAGGTGATCAGTGTCTATGATCAGCCTTCTACGTTGAATGTTGTTGTAGATACGTCTCTCAGTGCAGGCAGTTATTATGTAATAGTGCAGGGCGCAGGAAACGTAAATGCAACCAACTACGGAAGCCTTGGTTCTTACTCAATTTCCGGTACATCCACTCCGCTAACCATTACGCCTATACGCCAGGTATTGCTTACCGGGAAAGTTGATAAAAATATGCACGATCTTTCATGGAATGTAGTTGCTGATGAGCCGGTGAAAAATTTAATTCTTGAAAGTTCTGCTGATGGTACAATTTTTACATTGGTATCAACGTTTTCTTCGGACGCAAAAGGATACGAGTATTCACCAAATTCCAAAGGAAATATTTTCTACAGGCTTAAAGTAAATTCTATCACTAATCAAATTGTATATTCTAATGTTGTTTCTCTTAAATCAAATGGTGATGAGGTTAAAAAGTTTACCGTTACCACGCAGGTTCATGATGATATTACCATAGATGCAATAGAAGATTTTGAATACAAATTAGCAGACATAAGCGGTCGCATTATTACCGGCGGCAAAGGAAAACAAGGTATCAATACTATTAACATAAGCAACCACCCTAACGGGATTTATTTCATACAGATAATAAGCGATAATCAAAGATCAACAGAACGAATTGTAAGATTGTAAGGTAGATTCATGTGTAAGTTAAGGGTCAGCGTTAGGGGCTGGCCCTTTTTATGTGCGCCAGGCATGTGTATCAGCTATAAGGTGCAAGTCCTGAATACACTTTACAGTAGGGAGTATTAGCCAAGAGCAAGGGTGTCGTGG
>JBBPZF010000722.1:0-6426 GCA_038199105.1 Chitinophagales bacterium
ATAATAACGATTCACGATTGCGTTTAAAACGGCTGCAACAATACACAGATTTTTTTATGGTTCGATAGCACTGATTGCTTAATGGTAAATTATAACATGAACATATCTTCTTATGAAATATTTATTACAAACTAAAACTTCCATTATGACTAATTGCCAGCAAAATTTTGCCGGGAAATTTAAACCAACATCCAAACCCTGGCGTAGCTATTTATCCAAAGTGGCTTTTCTTTTTTCATTTGTATTGTTTGCTTTTACAAGTAGTGCCCAGAACAGAACCGTTACGGGTATTGTTGAAGATTCAACAGGTGCGCCATTGCAGCGGGTAACTGTTAGTACTGATAAATCTAAAAAAACTGTTCTTACTGATAAAAATGGAAGCTTTTCTATACCGGTAACCGATGCCGATAAAATGCTTACCGTATCGTACGTAGGTATGAAGCCAACAATAAATAATATTACAAGTCAATCAAGTTATAATTTTACTTTAGTTCCTGATATTACGGGCCTCGCTGATGTAGTAGTAGTTGGTTATGGTACCAAAAAGAAAGAAGCCATAACAGGATCAATTGCCACTGTCACCAGTAAAGATATTGATCGTGTGCATGGAGGCTCTACGGTAAGTTCAACACTGGCGGGTAAGCTTCCAGGCGTCACTTTCCGTATGCCTGACGGCAGGCCCGGCGCATCTGCGCGTATCCAAATAAGAAATATGGGTACGCCTTTATATGTAATTGATGGCATACAGCAGGATGAAGGACAGTTTAATAATCTGGCGCCAAATGATATTGAAAGTATCACTGTTTTAAAAGACGCCTCAGCAGCAATTTATGGTGTGCGTGCTGCGAATGGAGTAGTGGTGGTAACTACAAAAAGAGGACAAACCGGGAGGAACAATATTAATGTAGATGCATACCTGGGTTATCAATCTTGGTTTCGATTTCCTCAGGTGCTAAAAAATTCTTATGATTATATGTACTACAGAGCGGATGCAGAGATTAACAGGGATGGTAAATCTAACATTACGCAAGATGAACTGGATAAATATAAGCAGGGAGAAAGCGCGGGCCCTCAATACAGAAGTTTTGATTGGAGAGATTATATACTTGGTAATACACCAGCACCACAAAACTCAGTTAACATTAATATAAGCGGAGGAAGTGATAAGGTAAATTATTATGTATCCGGAACGAACCTTTATCAAAATTCACCGCTTGGAGCAGAGTATAATTTTAATCGCTCTAATATCCAATCTAATATAACAGCAAAATTAGCTACCGGCCTTAAGGTAGGAATGGATATTAATGGAAGGATTGAGGACAGACAGAATCCAGGTGTACCGGGCGGAGATGATTATTTTCTTGCACGGCTTGCAGTTTTAAGAAATACACCAAGAGAAAGGCCTTATGCAAATGATAATCCGGCTTATTTAAATGACCTCGGTGAACACCTTGAATCAAATTACGCTTTTTTAAATAATAAAATATCCGGACATTTTAAATCTGACTGGAGAGTTTTACAAACAAATTTCCATGCTGACTGGGATATACCGGGTGTACCAGGACTTACATTAAGAGGCTTATTTTCTTATTATGTTGCTGATTACCTTGAGAATAATCAAGAATACACTTATAAAGCTTATACTTACAGGCCTACTACGGATACATACGATGCGACCGGTGGGAGTACTAATCCATGGCGCGACCGGGAACAGATCAAGCAAATAAATACTACTACTCAGGGGCAGGTTACTTATAATAAAAGTTTTGGTGAGCATAGTATAAATGTAACTGCTGTTGCAGAAAGACTGGACCTGCACCGTACAAGAAATTGGTTGCATGCTTCCCCGGTATCTAATAATCTTCCACTACTTTATTATCCAATTATTGACCGGTATGAAGATAATGATGAAGAACAGGCGCGAATTGGTTATGTTGGCAAATTCAGTTATAGTTATGCCAATAGGTATTTTATTGATCTTTCTGCAAGAAGGGATGCTTCTTATCTCTTCGCTCCAGGCAAAAGAGTAGGTTTTTTTCCAGGTGTGTCTGCCGGTTGGAGAATTACACAAGAGCCCATAATTCAAAGCTTACTTAAAAATACACGTGCTATTACTGATCTTAAAATCAGAGGTTCTTATGGAGTATTGGGAGACGATAAAAATCCTTTTAATAATAATGAATCTATTGTGGCTCCTTATGCTTACCTGGAAGGTTACGCTTATAACAGGGGCACGGCGATACTTGATGGAAATGCAATAACCGTTTCA
The DNA here is from genome assembly GCA_038199105.1 of Chitinophagales bacterium. Classification (GTDB taxonomy): domain Bacteria; phylum Bacteroidota; class Bacteroidia; order Chitinophagales; family Chitinophagaceae; genus Ginsengibacter. The sequence continues at coordinate 2,270 of JBBPZF010000722.1, forward strand.
AGAGACCAGGGAGTGCCCATTACTAATATTAGTTGGTTGAAAAGCAAAATTACCGATGTTGGCTTAGATGCGATTTTCCTGAATGGTAAGCTTAATGCCACTTTTGATTACTTCTATCGCAAGCGTACGGGAATATTAGGCTCAAAAAATGATTTAATAGTTCCTTTGGAAATTGGTTATAATTTACCACCTGAAAATATAAATAGTGATGCACAATATGGTGAAGAAATGTCTTTATCCTATAGAGGAGATATTGCAAATATGAGATTTAATGTGGGCGGAAATATTTCTTATACCAGAAACAAATTTTTAAATTCCTATAAACCCCGTTTTTTTAATTCATTGGATCAATACCGGAGCTCATCAGAGAATCGTTTTTCACGTATAGAGTGGGGATATGAGGTGGTAGGGCAGTTTAAATCCATGGATGAAATAAATAACTATCCTGTAAATATTGACGGTAAAGGCAATAGGACTTTACTTCCAGGAGACCTTATTTATAAAGACCAAAATGGGGATGGCAAAATTGACGGGTATGATGACCGTCCCATTGGATTTGGATACGGGGCGCAGCCTAACGTTAATTTTGGCTTTACGATCGGATTGACTTACAAAAATTTTGATTTCAATGCTGACTTTTCTGGAGCTTCAGGATATACCTGGTTTCAAAACTGGGAGACAAGATGGGCATTTCAGAATAATGGAAACTTAAATACAATATTTGAAGACAGGTGGCACAGGCAGGATATATTCGATCCTAACAGTGCATGGGTTCCAGGAAAATACCCGGCAAACAGGTATAATATTCAATTTGGGCACAGCGACTATAATCATAACTCAACTTTTTGGCTTCACAATGTAACACAGTTCAGGGCGAGGACAATTCAGTTAGGCTATGCCATACCTTCCCGCATTTTAGAAAAAGCGAGGGTACAACGAGCACGCATTTATGTTAATGCTTATAACCTGTTTTCATTTGATAACCTGAAAAAATTTGCCGTTGACCCGGAAGTAGTTGATGATAACGGCCTTCAGTTTCCGCAAAGCCGAGTAATTAATTTTGGTATCAACTTATCATTATAACATTAACTAATTCATAAATAAATTATTCAATGAAAAAGATTTTATCTATAGCAATCTTTGCAATTTTTTTAGGAAGTGTGGGTTGCAAAAAAGACAGCTCATTTTTAGACATCCCACCCATACAAATATTACCTAATGATGTGGTGTTTTCCGATCCTGCACTCGTATTATCTGTTTTGGGTGATTTATATAACCGTCAGTTAGATTTTTCAAGTCTTGATAATGGATGGAGAAGTTTTGCAGATTTTAGCGAAAGCTTTCCATCAGAAAATGGCAGTAATTTTATTGTACAAAATACAGGATGGGGTTATGGTTCCTGGGGAATAGATTGGTTTGGCAGTTATCAATATTTACGCGACTTGAATCTGTTTATTGCCAGAGATAGTGCTGCAACCGCATTAGAGCCGGGTATTAAATCAAGGTTCTTAGCTGAAGGAAGATTTCTTAGAGCCAATATGTATTTTGAAATGGTAAAAAGAATGGGAGGTGTGCCCTTAATTACTTCTTCACTTGTTTATGATCAGAGTAAAGGCGATGTAAGTTCTATTCAAATTCCAAGAGCAAAAGAATCCGATATTTATGATTTTGTAATAAGCGAAGCGGAGGCTATAAAAGATCAATTGCCCGCCGATGTAAATGAAAAATCCAGAGCTACGAAGGCTGCAGCTTTAGCCATGGAATCCCGTGCCGCCTTATATGCAGCGTCCATTGCCAAATATAATGCGATAAGAACCCCTCAAGTGACATTGCCTGGTGGTGAGGTAGGGATAGATGCGAGTAAAGCGAGTGGCTATTACACAATTGCTTTAAGAGCGGCAGAAGAAATAATAAACGGGAATGCCGGAACCTATAAACTTTATGATGTACTACCCGATAAATCTGAGAATTTTGCTGCACTTTTTCTTGATAAAAGCAGCGTAAATCAGGAATCTATTTTTGTAGAAGATTTTAAAGCAGGATCAGGTGGAGGACGCTCTCACGGGTTTACAATCAATGATCAGCCGTATTCTTTTTCGGATGAAGGTGGCGATGCCGGCAGGCTCGATCCGTCTCTGAATTTGGTAGAATCTTTTGAATTATTAGACAATACTTATGCGCCGTTTGTCACAACAACTTCAGGTGGCAATTCGGTTTATTATGATAATCAAATGGACATTTTTGCAGGTAGAGACGCCCGTATGGCCGGTACTGTAATTCTACCTAATGGATTGTTTAAAGGAAACAGGGTAGATATATGGGCAGGTTATGTATTAGCAGACGGAAGTGTTTTTTCAAGTGATGAAGCCGGACAATTAAAACCATTACCCGGAACTACAACAAATATTCAGGTAGTTGGTAAAGATGGTCCGGTAAATGGATTGGAATTCAGGACACAAACTGGTTTTTATATACGCAAGTATCTTGACCCCACTGTAGGTTCAGGCAGAAGAGGAAGAGGAAGTGATGTGGCTTTTATACGATATCGTTTCGGTGAGGTGTTGTTAAATGCAGCAGAAGCTGCATTTGAAATGGGCGATAATGTAAAGGCGGTATTATATATGAATCAGGTAAGGGCAAGGGCAGGATTAACCATTCCGCTTACTCCTGCGGAAATTACATTTGACCGTGTTGTGCATGAACGCAGAGTGGAGCTTGCGTTTGAGGGACATATCCTTTATGATTATAAGCGCTGGAGAATCGCTCATATAGTTTGGGATGGCCAGCCAACTACAAAACAGGATCTGTTAACCAATATTGGAAAAGCAACAGACAGAAGCACGCAGCCGTGGGGTTTATGGCCGTATAAATACTACAATCCGGGAAATCCGAACAATGGCAAATGGCTATTCAGAGAAGTGCTACCCGCTCGTGTTACCGGCGTAAATTTGTTTTTACTCGGTAACTATTACAGCTTTATAGATGACGGTGTGAGAGGTGCAAACCCAAAAATAGTTAAGCAACCCAATCAGTAATCCAACTTATCAAATTTTTCAATTATGAGAATAAAATTAAAATATTTACTAATTATCGTTTTTTGCCTCGGTGCGGCCTCCTGCAAAAAAGATAATTATAAGGCGCCATCCTCACTCTTATCAGGCAACCTCGTTTATAATGGGGAATCAATAGGAGTGGAGCAATACCAGGTTCCCTATCAATTATATCAATACGGTTTTGGATTAGTAGGACCCATCGGGTCTTCTTTTGCACAAGATGGCAGTTATTCTGCTTTGCTTTTTGACGGCGACTATAAGTTTATCATTCCAAATGGTCAGGGTCCTTTTCAATGGAAGTATTTGCCTTCCGGCGCTCCGGATTCTTTATCTATTACCGTAAAAGGAAATCAAACACAGGATATTGAAGTGACACCGTATTATATGATTAGAAATCCGCAAATTACGGGTACTTCCGGAAATGTTACGGCAACATTCAAGGCCGAACAGATTATTATGGGGGCAAATGCAAAAAGTATTGAAAGGGTTAGTTTGTATATAAATAAGACCCAATTTGTTTCAGGAAACAATGATCAAAAAATTGCGAATGCTGATATGGATGGCGCAAGCATTACCGATCCTAATAATATATCATTAAGCGTTGCTATACCAACCATTGTTCCTACTCAGAATTATATTTTCGCAAGAGTTGGAATTAAAATAGCCGGAGTGGAGGATATGATCCTCTCACCTGTACAAAAAATTTCTTACTAACAAAGTAAGGGCTTTTCAAAAATTTGAAAAGCCCTTACTTCTTTTTCGTCTTTGAAAACTTATTTACGTTTCTGAATTTAGCTGGCTATATTAAGATTCTCCGTGACTGTTTAGTAATTTACCGAAGCCAACAATTATTGCTTTATAGAAGTTTTTGAACATGGCTCATCCCATACAGAAATGTATTGCTGATCAATTAAAAAGATTACTATCTCATGAAAAAATTATTTCTTTTTTACCTCTTATTTCTTTCTTTCCATCTTTCGTTTTCCCAAAATAATAGTTGGAAAATCGTTGGAGGAAAAATCACCTCTCCCTGGGCAGATAGCGTTAATCCCGCAAAGGTTCTTCCCGACTATCCACGTCCTCAGATGCAAAGAGGCGATTGGC
>JBBPZF010000723.1:0-4963 GCA_038199105.1 Chitinophagales bacterium
TACAGGGTATGGATTATTTTTTACGACCTCACTGATTCTGGCTAATCCAAAGCCGTTAGCTTCATTAAAGGAAGAGATAAAATTTTCATCAAGCTTTTTATTGCTGATCCACGCCGCAAACACAAAAGGCAACCCGGTAAATTTTTTCCATTCAAGCCCAAGATCGTAGATATATCCTGAAATTTTTCTTTGCTCAAGAGCCCTGTCTCCTATTATCAATGCAGCAGTTGTGCCGGATATTTTTGATTGGTATGCTCCTGATGTTTGTTCAACAACAGGATTGATTTTCCAATATTGTTCAACAAGTATTTTTAGAAGCTCAACAGAAGTCCTGCTCTGATAGTCCAGTAATACTTTCTCAATCTTGCCTAAAGGCACCTCGCTAAAAAGGCAAACACTTGCCACTTCTCCATCACAACTGATACAGTAATCAGAAATAATGTAATGCTCTTTCATCTCTGGAATTATCGCTACCGGCACCAGGCCAACATCAATAACATCATCCAGCAGCATTTCGGCAATTCGTGAAGGGAAATCTATTGTCAGATTAATTCTATCAGCCATCATCCCTTGTTCAAATCCGTATATCAGCGGTTTCGTATTCAAATAACTTACTGCTCCAACCCTTATTTTTCTTTGCAAACCGATTACTTTATTTTTGGCGCAAATTTAATGCAATGAAAATTATCCGGCTCTCAATTTTCAGCATTAATTCAATATACCTGTATGCAAAATGAATCTTTAAAAGCAATTTCCCCCATTGATGGCCGCTATCATAGCCAACTCGCACATCTGGGCAGTTATTTTTCTGAATTTGCGTTGATTCAATACCGCGTGAAAGTAGAAGTAGCGTATTTTATTTTTTTAGGGGAAAGAAAATTTTTTAAACTTTCACCTGCGCAAAAAATACACTTGTTGGAAATGGTCAGTTGCTTCTCTATAGAAGATGCTGAAAGAATAAAAGAAACCGAAAAAATTACCAATCACGATGTAAAGGCTGTGGAATATTTTCTTAAGACAAAGCTGAACGATCTTGGTTTGGAAAGCTTGCAGGAATGGATTCATTTTGGGCTAACATCACAGGATATTAATAATACAGCTTTCCCACTTATGTGGAAAGATGCAGTTGAACACGAATACCTGCCTTCTGTTTTAAATCTTCAACATAAATTAATTGCATTGGCAAGTGATTGGAAAAATATTCCAATGCTTGCAAGGACCCACGGCCAACCGGCTTCTCCCACGATGCTTGGCAAAGAAGTGATGGTATTTGTAGAACGGATAGAAAATCAAATTCAACAATTCAGCTACATTCCATTCACAGGAAAATTTGGTGGCGCCACCGGTAATTTCAATGCTCACTATGCCGCGTACCCGAAAACAGACTGGATTTCCTTTGCAAATAAATTTCTTGAAGACAAACTGGGATTACAGCGCCAGCAATACACTACACAGATAGAGCATTACGATCTTCTTGCCGCACATTTCGATAACATAAAACGTATCAATACTATACTTATTGATCTTTGCCGGGACATGTGGTCGTATATAAGCATGGATTATTTTAAACAACAGATTAAAAAAGGAGAAGTCGGCAGCAGCGCCATGCCGCATAAGGTAAACCCAATAGACTTTGAAAATGCTGAAGGAAATCTTGGAATGGCCAATGCCATCTTTGAGCATCTTTCCGCGAAATTGCCTATATCAAGACTGCAAAGGGACCTGACCGATTCTACTGTTTTAAGAAATATCGGTGTGCCTGTTGCACATACTATTCTTGCGATAAATTCGTTAGAAAAAGGATTGAAAAAATTGATATTAAATGAACAAAAAATCAAGGCTGACCTTGATGATAACTGGGCTGTGGTGGCGGAGGCAATTCAAACTATTTTAAGAAGAGAAAATTATCCAAAACCTTACGAAGCTTTAAAAGAATTGACAAGAAGTAATGAAAAAATTACCATGGAAAGTATTCAGCAGTTCATAAGCGGCTTAAATGTTTCTTACTTAGTAAAAAAAGAATTAAAAAAAATAACACCAAATAACTATACGGGAGTAGTAGGCCTTTGAAAGTTTATACTACATTAGCTCATTACACCATTTACCAAAACCTAACATTATGAAAAATACCATACTGGTATTTTTATTGTCCATAGCTTTTTCAAAATCGTTTTCACAAAACGTTACAGCAAGTTTTACCGCCCCCGATACGGTGTGTATCAACTCGCCGGTAAATATTCAGAATACTTCACAAGGCGCCACTAATTATTTTTGGAACTTTTGTACAGCAGATATAAATCAACCACCAACTGGAACAAATCTCGGGAATGTTGGGGGAACATTAAGTGCACCGGTATATATTGACTACGTTTTTACCAATGGAAATTATTATGCATTTGTTACAAATAATCATCCGGGAGGACTCGTGCGATTAGACTTTGGTAACAGTTTATTAAACACTCCTGTAGCAACTGATCTTGGTAATATTGGAGGTGCCATTACAGACAATACTGAAGGAATACAAATTGCTTACGACAATGGTAACTGGTATGTACTTATCGTTGGCGGTGATGTCACAAATGGTTCGGTACCATCCTTTACTACAGTATCTTTAGGAACAAGTATTGTAAATAGCAACCCAACAGCTATAAATTGGGGCAATATCGGTAATCTATCTTACCCTCATGATTTATATGTTTTTAATAGTAACAATCACTGGTATGGATTGACTACTAATTTTTCAAATAATACTATTACTTTTTTGGATCTTACAAAAAGTTTAGCGAATACTCCTTCTGCATCAAACCTTGGTAATATCGGAAATTTAAATGGACCTGTAGGAGTTCAGGCAATAAATGATAATGGAAACTGGAATGTATTTGTAACAAATGCATTGAATTCTAGCTTAACAAGGTTAGATTTTGGATCATCATTATTAAATATTCCAACCGGTGTTAATCTGGGAAATTTAAATAATACTTTGAATTCTTGCAGAGATATTTATATTTTAAAATATTGTGGAGGAACTGAAGCATTTGTAGTTAATGCTTTAGGATCAAATGATATTGTGAAACTAGATTTTGGCAATTCACTACTTAATATACCTTCAGCTGTAAGCTTAGGTAACCAAGGCAATTTGGATTTCCCGCATTGCATTTCTAAACTATTTCGTGTAGGGGCGAATGTATTTAGCCTGATTACTAATGTAAATAACAATACACTTTCGTTGCTTGAATTTCCGGGTTGTAACAATGCAAGCACTCCAAATTCAACGGTGCAAAACCCTCCTCCCATAACATATAATATCCCTGGAATTTATAATATAAATCTTACGATAGATGATGGATTACCAACACAAACATCTTTTTGTAAACAGGTTGTAGTACAGAACTGTTCAATAGTAACGGCAAGTTTTAACGCACCTGATACAGTTTGTTTTAATTCACCTGTAAATTTTCAAAACACCTCTAAGGGCGCTTCTAATTATTACTGGAGTTTTTGTGCAGCTGATTTTAGTACAACACCGCAAGCAATAAATCTTCAAAACCCGAATGGCGTATTAAGCTCCCCTACATTCGGATGTTATGCTACTGATGATGACGGCACTTGTTATGGACTATTAATTAATTATACTACAGGCAATCTTTCGCGACTGAATTTTGGTAATAGTTTTTTAAATACCCCTTCAGGTGCAGATTTGGGAAACCTTGGAGGTGCCCTACCGCAACAAGCTGAAGGCATACAACTTGAGCGGGTTAATGGAAATTGGATTGCTATAATGGTAGGAGGAGGCAACGGATCTCCTAATTCAAGCCCGCGGGTTGTGAAAATGGATTTTGGTAATTCGCTCGCAAATACGCCGGTTGCTACAAACTGGGGAAATATCGGTGGGTTAAACTTTCCGCATGATTTTTTTGTGACGCAGGAAGCAGGAATTTATTATGGCTTTGCAATAAATATAAATGATAACACTATAAGCCGTCTTAATTTCGGTGTTGATTTTAGCACTACTCCTACCGGTGTTAACCTCGGAAATATTGGAAACATTAGCTATCCGGCTGGTTTTACATTTGTAAAATATAATAATAATTGGTTTGCATACATAGCCGACAGGGTAACAAATTCAATCACAAGATTAGATTTTGGAGGTTCACTTCTTAATATACCTACTGGAGTAAATATTGGAAATCCGGGAAATTTTTTAAATTATCCAAGGGATATTTCGCTATTTAATACTTGCGGAGGCATATTTGGTTTTGTTGTAAATGAAACAAGTAATGAAATCATTAAGCTGAATTTTGGAACCGATCCTACATCCAATCCCCAGGCAACAAATCTTGGTAATTTAGGAAACTTAAGTTTTCCACATTCAATATCAGATTTTTTTAGATCCGGGAATGATATATATGCGTTTATTCCAAACGTAACAAGCAGCACTTTAACAAGAATACGATTTGCAGGATGCCAGAACTTACCGGGTTCCAATCAGCAAAATCCTCCTCCAATAATTTACCCTCAAAGCGGTATTTATAATATCAATCTTTTGGTTGACCTTGGTTTACCAACACACACATCTTATTGCAAACAAATTGTAGTACAAAATTGCGACAGCATTATTATTAACGACTATACCGAAGTGTTGGGTTATGATATTTGTAAAAATGAATTAAAAGTCACTGACGCAACTAAATATAATCCCGGCGATACAGTTCTCATTATCCAAATGAAGAATGCGATTATAGATTCTACCAATACATCGGCGTTTGGAAATATACTTAACTACAATAACGCTGGAAATTATGAGATGAATATCGTTAAACAGAAGAACGGTAATTCTCTTGCACTCCTCAATATTCTAAAAAGGCAATACGATATTCCAACCGGCAAAGTACAATTGATAAGAGTTCCATATTATAAAAGCGTATCCATAAATAACACTTTGACATGCCTGCCATGGTATGTA
>JBBPZF010000724.1:0-5698 GCA_038199105.1 Chitinophagales bacterium
AAAAAAGCTATGCAATAAATTACACATTGCAAGGTGCCGCATGTTATATAAATTCTTTCTTAGCAGAAGGAAATGGCAATATGGCGAAGCTTACCCTTACGCCGGGGACCATCTATAAGATAGATAGTATTGTATTCGAAAAAATTGAACCTGCTGGAAACGTTGCTATTTATTCTCTACAGCCTTTACAAGTGCAACCTTACATTTATAATTACACACCGCTGACTAAAGGAATAAATATATTCAGGATTAAAATTATATTGAAAAGTGGTGAAATTATTTATTCCCAACCGGAAAGTGTTTTTTATTCGCAGCCAGGCGAGTTTATTGTATTCCCTGTTCCGGTAAGCCGTGGAGCGGATATAATGGTGAATACAACTATTCCTGGCGGGCAGGTAATTTGTATGTTTAATGCAGAAGGCGCATTAATTCTGCAAAAGGAAATTCAATCAACAAGCGAGCATATTAAAACTTCTTCATTCCAAAAGGGAATATATTTTTACCGTATCACAAAAGGCCCCGATAAAATTAAGTCCGGTAAAATATTGATTTTGTAATAGATGTGAAGCAGCTCTCAAATTAATTTATTCTTTACGAGGTATTCTGCTATCTGCACTGCGTTAGTTGCTGCACCTTTTCGAAGGTTGTCACTTACAATCCAGCAGTTTAAAGTATTCGGTTGAGATTCATCCCTGCGCAACCTGCCTACAAAAGTTTCATCTTTTTCGTGGGCTGTTAACGGCATAGGGTACACGAATTTATCAATATCATCCTGCAGTACAACGCCCGGTGTATTTGCTAATAACTCTCTTACTTCATCTAAATCAAAATCATTCTCGAACTCAATATTCACACTTTCGCTATGGCCGCCCATCACCGGAATACGAACGCAGGTTGCGGTGAGCTGAATGTTTTCAGCACGCATTATCTTCCTGGTTTCATTCACCATTTTCATTTCTTCTTTGGTGTAGCCATTATCTGTAAATACATCTATCTGCGGAATAGCATTCTTATCAATAGTGTATTTATACGCCATTTCACCTTCAATATTTCTCCGCTCATTATCCATTTGCTGCACAGCTTTTACCCCTGTACCCGTTACACTCTGGTAAGTGGAAACCACAACCCTTTTTATTTTATATTTTTTATGAAGAGGGCTTAACACAAGCACCATCTGTATGGTAGAGCAATTAGGATTAGCAATTATTTTATCTTCCTTTGCCAGCGCATCGGCATTTACTTCCGGCACAACTAATTTTTTAGAAGGATCCATCCGCCATGCGGATGAGTTATCAATAACTGTAATTCCTGCTTCAGCAAATTTGGGAGCTAAAGAAAGCGATGTGCTTCCACCCGCTGAAAATAATGCCAGTACTGGTTTTGCAGCAATCGCATCATCAGCCGAAACGACTTTATATTTTTTATCTTTAAAAGTGACCTCCTTTCCGATAGATTTTTCGGACGCGACAGGGATAAGGTCCGTAACCGGAAAGTTTCTTTCTTCCAGTATTTGCAACATTTTACTTCCAACCAAACCCGTAACACCAACTACAGCAATTTTCATTTATATTTTCATTTTTAAGTGTTTGCAAAAATACAGTAAAGAGATAAAGTAATTATCTTTAAAACCAAGCTACTATTTATGGTTATAAAATTGTTCTCCTGTTTTTTCTTATTCTTATTTTACTTAAAACCTGTAAGCGCTCAACTCTTCGACGATTTTACTGATGGTGACTTTACCAATAATCCTGCATGGACAGGAGGAGGAGCACAGGATTTCTTAGTGAACAGTTCTTTTCAATTGCAGAGTAACAATACTGTTGCGTCAAGCACTTACTACATAAGTACCGGAAATACTTTGGCTAATAATACCGAGTGGAACTTTTATGTACAGATAGCATTCAATCCATCATCGGCAAACTATATTGATGTGTACTTAATCGCATCCGCAAGCAACCTAACATTAAATACGACCACAGGATATTTTGTACGCATAGGAAATACAGATGATGAAATAAGCCTTTATCGTAAGGACAATGGAGGAACTACTACAAAAATTATAGATGGTGCAGATGGCATATTAAACAAAAGCAACAATGTGATGAAGATAAAAGTAGTGCGTGACGCAGGCAATCAATGGATATTGAGCCGGGACTTAAGTGGTACGGGAACAAGTTATACATCAGAGGGAGCGGCAATAGATGCCACGTATATATCAACCTCTTATTTTGGATTTTTGATAAAACAAAGTACAGCCTCATTTTTTCAAAAACATTTTTTTGATGACATTGAAATAAAACTCTACACGCCTGATATTACTCCCCCGGCTATTATATCGGCTACGCCAATTTCTTCCATGGCGGTTGATGTGCTTTTTAGTGAGCCTGTGGAAATTAGTAGCAGTCAAACAATATCAAATTACTCAGCTAACAATAATTTGGGCACGCCTCTGAGCGCCACCATTGACGTGTCAAACCCCTCCCTCATCCATCTTACTTTTGCTACAAATTTTGCTAACGCAACCGTATACACGTTATCAGTAAAAGGCGTAAACGATTTATCAGGTAATTCTATAAGTAACGGTTCGGCAAATTTTAGTTTTTATACACCCCGACAATATGACGTAGTAATTGATGAGATAATGGCGGACCCAACGCCACAAGTTGGTTTACCTAACAATGAATGGATCGAGTTAAGAAATACGTCAGCTTTCGCGATTAATTTACAAGGATGGCGGTTGGCAGATTTAACAGGGCAATCAGGCCCGATGCCTAACTTTATTTTACAACCAGATAGCTTTGTTATCGTATGCACCGGTTCAGCAGTACCGGCTCTTTCTTCTTATGGTAAAACGATTAGTGTAACAAGTTTCCCTTCTCTTGATAATGATGCTGACCTTATCTCCTTAACTTCCAACACCGGCAACACAATACACGCTGTTCAATATTCTTCCGCATGGTATCAAAATGAATTAAAAAAAGATGGTGGCTGGACACTCGAAATGATAGATCCAAAAAATGCCTGCAGCGGCATTAGTAATTGGAGGGCCAGTGTAGATGCAACAGGAGGCACGCCGGGTAAAATAAATTCTATTGATGGTGTTAATACCGACGCGTCAGCGCCAAAACTTTTACGTGCTTTTGCTGCAAGCAGTACATCTATTACTTTAGTGTATGATGAACCGTTAGATAGTCTCAATGCAATAGCACTTAGCAATTATAAATTTGATAATGGTCTCTCTGCAACTGGCATTACAAGCATCTCTCCGATTTTTGATAAAGTAAATATTACTCTTAATACGCCCATAACTACCGGAACTGTGTATACCGTAATGGTGTCAAACATTACGGATTGTAAAGGGAATAAAATTGGCTCAGCAAACAATGCAAGATTTGGGCTGCCGCAAGAAGCAGACAGCCTGGATATTGTAATCAATGAGATATTGTTTAATCCCCGGCCACAAGGCGTAGATTATGTCGAATTATATAATCGTTCTCAAAAGATAATTGACCTAAGTCATTTATATATCGCGAATCGCAACAGTGGCAATACTATTAGCAGTATCAAGCAGGTGGCAAAAGAAAGTGTTTTATTATTTCCTAAAGATTTTATAGTACTTACTTCAGATGAAGCGGCTGTAAAAAGCCAATACATTACTCTTAATCCTGACGCGTTCGTTACAATTGGCGGCATGCCGTCATTTTCCGATAATAAAGGAGATGTAATTATTTTAAATAACCAGGGGAGTATAGTGGATGAAGTAAAATATTCTGACAAATGGCACTTCCCACTCGTAAAAAATCGAGAGGGCGTCGCGCTGGAACGAATAGATTATGATGGGCAATCAATACAAAGTAATTTTCATTCAGCGTCAACTTCTTCAGGCTATGGAACACCGGGTTACAAAAACTCACAGTACAGGTTAGACGAAGAAGTGCAGGGAACAATAATTGTTACTCCGGAAATTTTTTCTCCGGATAACGATGGTACCGACGATTTTGTCACCATCAATTATAATTTTCCTTCTCCGGGATATGTAGCAAACATCACCATATTCGATGCTTCAGGAAGGCCTGTCAAATATCTTCAACGCAATTCACTAAGCGGCATAAAAGGCTATTATCGCTGGGATGGTTTAGATGATAAAAACAGGCAACTGCCGCAGGGTATTTATATTATCTACACCGAGATTTTTAATACAGAGGGAAAGAAAAAACAGTTTAAAAACTCTGTTGTGCTGGCGAGAAGATATTGAGTCTACGCACTTTATTTATTCTCAATTCCTGCCTGCTTTAATATTGCATGATAAGTTCCCTTTGCTAAATCTTTATTTCCATGAAAAGGCACTATAACAGTAATGTTTTTTGTCGAATTATAATATAGATAATGTGAGCCTTTTGAACATTTAAAAACAAATCCATTTTGTCAAGCAGTTTTATTAAATGCTTTGGCGAAAGATTCATGCATGCTCCAGGTTTAGAGAATATTCAAGTTTATTGTTATTACCAAGAACTTTATCACCACGTTTTACAGCTCTTCATTGTATAGTTCAATTGCCCCTTTTGCCATTATAATTGCCTCATCAATGTCTTCACCATAAGTTATGCAACCCGGTAAAGCAGGCACTGTAACTGTAAAACCACCTTCCGGCTCCTTTTGCAATAAAATTTTATAGGTGTACATTTTAAAAAATATGTTATCAAATTTAATTAATAAAATAATAGCATTTAATTCCTCCCGATCCTATCTATATCATCATCCAAATCCTGGTCGGGTAATTTATTTAATTGCGCTTTAATGATGAAATAGCTGGTAATAGCGAATGCGAAAGCCACGAGTTGAACAGAAACTAAATTATCCAAACCAAAAATTAAAGCTCCAATGACGATACCCACCAGTTCTGCTAAAAGCCAACCAACAATATTATAAATTTTCCATGTCAGAGGTTTTACTCCTTTTTTAAACGCAAGCTTTCCTATCTCGCGGGTCAAAAAAAACAAGACAATAAGATCTAACAAAATCTCAGGATTTTTATAAAGTAATTCGAAGGAAGCGCAGAATATTAAACTACATCAATATCAAAATTAACCAACTGCACAAATTCCTGCAGGCGAATATCAATGTCCTCTTTTGTAATTTCCTTTAAGCGTTGCGGTCCGAATTTTTCGACGCAGAAACTTGCCATCGTTGAACCAACTATTATAGCCGTCTTCATATTCTCAAAACTTATATTCTTCGTCCGGTCTATATGTCCTATAAAGCCGCCGGCAAAAGCATCTCCTGCGCCGGTTGGATCGAATACATCTTCTAACGGTAACGCAGGTGCGAAAAAAACATGATTTTCATGAAACAACAATGCACCGTGCTCACCCTTTTTTATAATTAAAAACTTCGGCCCCATCTCTAATACTTTTTTTGCCGCTTTTACTAATGAATGCTCTCCGCTTAATTGCCTTGCCTCGCTATCATTTATCATAAGCACGTCAATCATGGTAAGTGCTGTTTTCAAATCATCCATTGCACTTTCCATCCAGAAATTCATTGTATCAAGTACTATAAGCTTTGGCCTCTTTGTCAACTGGTTTATCACACTTATTTGCAGCGCCGGCATTAGGTTTCCGAGCATAAGAAAATCTGCTCCCTGGTATTCATCGGGAACTTTGGGATCGAAATCTGCCAACACATTCAAGTCAGTAAT
>JBBPZF010000725.1:0-6206 GCA_038199105.1 Chitinophagales bacterium
GAATATCTTTCATGCAAAGCACAAAATCATTCAATAAAACATACTTCGAAAAATTACCCTTACGGTTAATTGTGCTGTTAGCCCTTTTTGCAGGAACATTGTTTTTATTTGTTTTCATCATATTTGTTGCGCTTTGGAAAAAGAAAAGCAGCTGATAATTCTAAATTCAGTTTCCTTTCTGCTGACGTTATCAATAACCGCCTTACAGGGTTTATGGAGGGAGTAACCTCCTATGCTTCAGCCACATTCTTACAAATTGCCTATTGCACAATTGTTATCAAATCAAATTTTGCAAGTATCTTTTATGCCTGTGCAACATAGGTTTTATCGATTTATTACTTGCGTTTACCTCGTTTCTGGAAGATGTTTACATCAAATATCAAAATAGTCAACTTTATTTTTTAAATTACATCCACTAAAAAGCTTGAAATGAAAGATCATACAAATCAAAATAAATCTGGTGAAGATGAAGACGTAAAACTTTCATGGAAGACAGAGCTTAATATAAAAGATCTTATAAAACCCATCACGGTACGGCGGATAAGAATTTTCCAGGTATTGGGAATTTTCCTGTTAGTATTAGGGGTAAGTTTTTTTACCTGGTGGCTGTTTGTAAAACCACCTTCAGGCGAACGAATTGTAAAAGATATGATCACCGCAGCGGGCGGAATGGAGCAATGGAAAAATATACAGGATGGAAACTTTGTAAGAACCCATCGCTTGTACAATGAAAATGGGGAAGTTATACATCAATCTACAGAAACATTTTTCTTTAAAAATAATAAGGACGGGCATCAATTAATGATAAAATCCAAAACCAATAGTGGCGACAATGTGATTGTGGGGCATGATATAACAGGATATTGGGCATCATTAAATGGCAATGGCGTAAACCCCGTTCCCCTTGCAAAAGATTTGGAATTTATGTGTGATGATGAGCATTGCTCACCGCTGTGCGCCAGCGAAATGGCGTTGTACCGCATGTCGTTTCCTTTTAAATTGGCAGATTATGGAGTGCAGCCTCACAATGCTGGTACAGTGATATTAAATGGAGAAAAAGCTATGTTGTTAGATGTAACTTTTGATCCGAAGGTTGGGCATGACCGCTGGGTTTTTTATGTAGATCCCGCAACTAAATTAATCCGCAAAATTGAACATTATGCAAGTTTGAAAAGTAATGCGCAGCCTGAAGAAATTTATTTATCTGATTTTAAAAAAGATGGTAATATAATGTTGAGCCATTCAAATAAATATTACCGCAGCAATGGAAAAATTTTAGAGGAATACCTCATCTCGAATGTAAAATTCAACTCCGGGTTAGCTACTGATTTTTTTAACAGGCCGCAGCAGCTTAGTGCATTAAGCAAATAAATTATAATTCCATCAACTAAAGGGATAATATCATAATTGTCCCTTTTCTATGCCCTCACCTTTTCAAAAAGATCTGTTCCTAATTGATTTATTGCTTGCAAAGCAGGTGAGTGATCAATCGCATTCATATCTAAAGAACCACCTTTGTCCGCTTCGGAAATAATTGAATCAAAGGGAATAACAGCAATCACGGGAAGATCTGTCTGAGCACAAAATTGCCGAATGGCTTCTTCATCTTCTTTATTTTTTACTTTATTCGCTACCGCAACAATATTTTTTATTTCAAGTTCTTTTCCCAATCGCTGAAATCGGGCTACAGCTTCCATAGAACGATAATAAGGCTCTACCACACACAATAAAACATCAACATATTTTGAAGTACCCCGTTTCATTTGTTCCAACGATGCTTCAAGATCTAAAAGCGTTACCTGTTCACTTTCTTCCAGCGCAGTGTGAATGATTTCTCTTACGGTAGTATGAATACCGCACATGCAACCAGTAGCCGCATGCTCCGGCTGGCCTACGGCAATTAAAGTAACATTGTCATTTGTTTTTATTCCATAAGCATCTATAACTTCTGCTAAGGGCACCTTTAGTTTTGCATATTTTTTCCCATCTTCTTTTTCATATAGCTCCAGTAGTTTTGAAGTTAAAGCCCTGGGCATTGTAGCTTTTGGATCAATGCCCAGAGTGAGTGCCAGGTTAGGATTTGGATCACCATCAATGGCAAGTACAGAAATACCTTTACTGCCTAAACTGCGGCATAATAATCCACTAATTGTTGTTTTACCTACACCGCCTTTTCCACATACAGCTATTTTCATTTTTTTAATTTTATAATGATAAGATTAGATTCCCGGCAACCAAATTTTAAGACTGTAAAGTTAACAAAAGATGTTAACCAAAAGATGAGCAGTATATTAACAGACTACCTGAAAATGACCAATCAATTTCTGAAGAATAAAAATTAGGGCAACACCCCCCCTACACGATACTTTTGCTATTATTAAAACAAAATCTATGTTACCCAAAGAATTAACAGGTGATCTGGTAAAGCGCCTATCTACTATAAAAGGGCAAATAGCAGGGATTATTAAAATGATTGACGAGGATAAAGATCCTGACCAAATTCTTAATCAATTCAAAGCTGCTGACAATGGTTTGCAAAAAGCACATCACTTATTATTAGATGAAGTTTTCAGAAAAAGCCTTGCCTTAAAACTTGTTCAGGTTATGAATGCCTGCCCCGGTAATTGTCAAGATGCAGATAAAATAGATTTTATGAAAGAACAATTTCCCATGCTTGAATTTGACCAGCTAACTACTAATCTTAAAGAGATTAACGCTATTGATAAAAGGTTGGAAAAATATAATAAAAATAATTTGAATAAAGATTTGGAGGACACCCCCACTACAGGGTGACCTTTGTTTTTCATAACTAAATAAAAATATCATGGAAACTAAACCAAAAAGAAAAATTGAAGTATTTACAGCAGGTTGTTCTGTTTGTTCGCCAGTGGTGGATATGGTAAAATCTATGGCTTGCTCCGATTGTGAGGTAATAGTATATAACCTTGCCGAACCTTGTGAAAGTAAAGAATGCATTGATAAGGCTAAAGCTTACGGCATTAAAGCACTGCCTGCAGTTGCGGTTAATGGAAAACTCCTTTCCTGCTGTCAAAACAAAGGCGTTTCTGAAATTGAACTTCGAAACGCTGGAATTGGACAACCGGTTTAATGTATTGCGTTAGTCATTTAACATGTTAAGTGACTAACGCTTTTTTTAAATTAACTTATACAATTATATTATGGCGAATGAAATAATATATGCATTCACAGAAACAAGATTTAAAATAGCTAACATGGTTTGTGAAGGATGTGCAGAAAAAATCACTACTATGCTTAAAGCCATGCCCGGAGTGAAAGATGTAAAATCAAAAGTTTTTCAAAAACAAATTCAGGTAAATTATAATAGTGAGCGGATAAGAAAAGAAGACATAAAAAAGGTTTTAGCGAATGAAGGTTATAATCCTATTGAAATTTAAAACGTTGTTTATGAAATTATCCATTATATTTTTTATGGTAACTGCATTTGCAATTACTTCATGTGCCCAAAACCAAAAGAAAGCTGACCGGGCCGCTACGCACGAGCAAGCCAAAACTATACCGGCACAAAAGATAAAAATTTCTGTTGATGGTATGGTTTGCAGTGCCTGTCAATCAACAGTAAAAAAAGCAGTCAAATCTTTAAATGGTGTAAAAGATGTGGAAGTAAGCCTTGAAAATAAAAGTGCTTTTATTACCTACTATCCAAATTTGATAAAGCCTGAACAAATCCAGAAAGCTATAAACGATAAGGGTTATACTGCCGGTAAGGCACAAGAAGTTCAGCAATGAATTTAGAAAAATTTATAGAACAGTTTAGCCATGCGTTGGCTAACGATTCTTTGTTTAGCTTATTTGTTGCTGCACTTGCAGGAATTATATCAACAGGAGTTTGTCCCTGCACACTACCTGTTGGACTTGGAATAGCCGGGCTTGTGAGTAGCAATACAGAAAATAAATCCAACAAAGGATTTTTGATAGCATTTGCCTTTTTTTGTGGGATTGTTTTTTGTTTGGCTTTATTAGGGGCATTAGCAGGAAGGCTAGGAATTTTCCTTACAGAAACGTTTGGACAATATTGGGCTTTATCAATGGCTTTAATTTCAGCGATAGCTGCTGTATTAGCTTTTTACGGACCAAGATTAAAAGTTAACCGATTGGCAAATTTAAGGAGACCAGGTATTGGCGGCTCTTTTGTTTATGGATTGATTTTCAGTTTAGGTACATCTGCTGCTCCGCTCTTATTTCTCCTTTCGGTAGCTGCTGCTAAAGCAAATCCATTCTATGGATTTATGCTTGCTTTAGCTTTCGGTATTGGCAGAGGATTTCCTTTTTTAATTGTTAGTGCTTTTGCAGGCGCAGTTACCAAATTTGCACAGCTTACATGGCTTAGAAGAAGTATTCAAATAGTAAGTGGACTTGCCCTGTTGTTTGTGTCGTACTACTATATTAAAGTGTTTATTGATCTGCAATAATATCCTGAAACTTAACCCAATTACTATTTTACCAGTATGCCGGTAAACCAGAGATGAAATTTTCCATCTTTTGATTTATGATCCTGGGCAAATTGCATTCCATTAAAATCTTTATAATTTTCCCATGTTGTAACTAAAGAAGGCTCCGAAGATCCGCCTTTATGATATTCCCATTCCCGTATGAGTTGCTTATCGTCCAAATATAAAACGTACATATCACCTGGAGTAAAGCCATCGGTGTTATTATATTTTGTTGTGATTTTATGCATGCTTTTGCCACTGATCGGAGCCGGCTTCATATTGCTGTCCAACAGTTCCATCCCATTGTCCCAACCAAGATGAAAAGGATAAACCAGCCAATATTCATCGTTGGTAAAAAGTCCATTAAGATGCTTCAACTCTTGTGTTGAAGTATCTGTTCTTTTAAATTTGGGACTGCTGCTGTCGGTGATAAAAACCACTTCGTTTGTTTTAGGAAACCACTGCCAGTGGCGTTTAGATGGAGCAGAGGTGTCGTTTTGCACATTAAAGACAAACTCGAGCATTTGAACTTTACTGAATTGGTCCATACCATTAGCTTTAGCCACCTCTTCACCCATTTTATTTTGAGAAGGCTGGTTGCAACTTATTAAGACAAAGAGACAAGATAAAACCAGGCAATGTTTCATATACTATTTTTTAATTTCAATTATTTGTAAAAACATTTAAAAGTAAGATTGTATGCTTAGAACAACTATAATAATTTAAAGTTGTTATTCTTTACCACTTGTTTGAAACAATTTATGTTTTTTACACGATCACTTTATAAATTGTAGATATGGTTGCTGAAGATGTAAACCAAATTAATGAATGGATCAAAAATTACAGCGACACCTTCTTTAATTATATCCATGCACGTTTAAAAGATAAAACGGCAGCAAAAGATATTTTGCAGGAAACATTTATTGCAGCATGGAAAAGCCGTAGACGCTTTAAAAAAGAAGCCGGCGAAAAAACCTGGTTATATTCTATTCTGAAAAATAAATTGGTGGATCATTACCGTATGCAAAGCCGTTCAATAACTGATCTGGCAGATAACAATTATTATTTTGACGACGGAGATCACTGGAGCGATATTTCTGCACCAAAGCAATGGAATAATGCCGCTGCATCTCTTAATAAAAAAGAATTTTATATTGTATTGAACCATGTAAAAGTAAACTTAACAGCCTACAGGAATTAGCTTTTACAATGAAATACATTGACGAACATGAAACTGATTTTATTTGTAAGGTTTTACAGATTACTACGTCTAATTATTGGGTAATTATTTACCGGTGCAAACTTCAGTTGCGGCATTGCCTGGAGAAAAACTGGTTTCTACACGAAAAGAAAAAAGAGGATAAATAAGCACTTATGATCAGTTGCAAACAAAGCACAAAATGGGTTATAAAAAAGGAAGTTGGGCGCCTTTCTATAAAAGAAAACATACAATTAATGTCACACCTTGCAATTTGCAGTTTTTGCAGATTGTTTAGCAGCCAGAGTTTATTCATCAATAAAGCCTATAAAAATAAAAATACAGCAGTGCATCATCTTACTTCAGAAGAGAAAGAAGAACTTTGTCGCTCTATTCAGAATAAAATAAATCAATAAACAGGGTGTTAACACTACTAACAAATTTTTAACGATTGCGATATGATTTGATGTAAGGTTTTGTATAATCCTTCGACTAATGATATGTGAACTAATTCGTACGCAATCGAAATGTTTGTA
>JBBPZF010000726.1:0-5605 GCA_038199105.1 Chitinophagales bacterium
CCAGGTAGGCCATTATATCTTTTTTACTTACTCTTCCATCTTGCCCGGTACCTTCCATCTTCTCCAGGTCACTCATGGAAATACCTTCGCTTGCAGCAATATTCAACACCAATGGAGAATAAAAACGAATTGCGGAATTCGTATTTCCCGGCGAAGTTCTTTCAGACGGCTGATAAGGTACTTCTTCAATGAGATTTGCTTCTTCATATTTTTCTTCTTTTTGCGAAGAAGTTGATTCATTTGACTGCACTGAATTATTCATGCGGGGCGCTCCATCGCCGGTATTTATTCTCGCAATTACCTGGCCTATTGGTACCACATCATTTTCGTTATAAAGAATTTCAGCTATGGTGCCTTCTGCGGTTGATGGCACTTCGCTATCAACTTTATCTGTTGCGATTTCCAGCACAGTTTCATCATGCTCTACTTTATCGCCGGGCTTTTTAAGCCATTTAAGAATAGTAGCTTCCATGATGCTTTCTCCTAACTTAGGCATTATTAAATCTACCACGCTCATAAGATTATTTTAAATTTATCTACAATCCAATATCGCCAAAATTAAGTAAAATCAATAAGTTTAATTTAAGTCGGCAGAAACGGCAACTTACCTCCCCTTTTGCTACTGACGCGGTAAATACTGCACAGGAATTATTCTATTTTTTAAATAATAAGTAATGCGATAGTCGCTACAATTTTAGTTTGCGCCTTCGTTCCCTACTATGAATTTTCTCAGCAGGTTCAATGCCATCATACCAGTGACTTCAATATTTCTTTCACGATTAAAACGGAGATTTATTTTTTGAGAATTACGCTTTTGCTTATCTCCCACTGCTATCCAAACTGTGCCAACAGGCTTTTCCTCTGTGCCGCCGCCAGGCCCCATAATGCCCGAAACAGCGATGCCATAATCGGTGCCAAGCTTTTCCAATAAGCCGTCTAACATCTCCTCTACCGTTTCTTTACTTACAGCGCCACACTTTTCCAGCGTATCTTTTTTTACGCCTAATAATTTTTTTTTGATATCATAAGAATAGCTGACAATGCTTCCTTCATAATAGGCTGATGAACCTTCTATGGAAGTAATGAGATGCGCAATATAGCCACCAGTACAGCTTTCAGCAGTTGAAAGTGTCTTTCCCTGCGCTTTCAGCAATTTCCCAACAACAACGGGCATGGAATCGTCAACATCTGTTACCATATAATCTTTCACGAGGACTTTCAATTCCTGGAAATATAAATCAAGTGTTTGCTGTACTTTTTCTTTTTCAAAACCTGATGTTGACAATCTTAATCTCACCATTCCGTAGTTAGGGAGATAAGCCAATTTAATTTCAGCAGGCAACGATAATTCGAAATCTTTGATGAACTCTGCAAGCGCCGATTCGCCAATGCCTGCGGTAAGTATGGTTTTGTGCGAGATAATGGGTAATTGATATTTCTCTTTTAACATAGGAATTACCGCAACTTCCACCATGCCCTTCATTTCGTAAGGCACGCCGGGCATGCTTATAAAAATGGTATTGCCCTTATAAAACACCATCCCGGGTGCCGAGCCCCGCTTGTTTTGTATTACCTCACATACATCCGGTACCTCGGCCTGCAATAAGTTTACCTCGCTGGCGTGGCGCTTAAATATTTTCTCAAATAGGTATTTTACATTTTCAAGCGCTTCGTCATTCACAATCATTTTTCCTCCAAAATATTCACCAAGGACAGGCTTGGTTATATCATCTGAAGTTGGCCCCAGGCCACCCGTAATTAAAATAATATCCGCATCTTTACTTTCAATCTCTAAAGCCACTTTTATTTCATACGCGCTATCACCAACGGCTACACGCTTTTTTAGAGCAATACCATTTTGATTAAGTTGTTGCGCAATCCAGGCGCTGTTTGTATCGTTCACCTGTCCTATAAGTAATTCATCTCCTATGGTAATAATTGTAGCATATACATTTTTCATGAGGCAAAATTATGTGTAAAAAATATTTTTTATTTTAATTTGTTACTATTGGCAAATTTCATTTTTACCGGAATTAATCTTTTAGTTTTGGCTTATAACTATTTCATTTGAAAAAACTATTTTTATCTCTTACGTTGTTCTCTTTTCTTCAAATAGAAGCTCAGCCGGCTGGTACAGCTTTTAACACTGCTTTTCAAAAATTTAAAAATGATCCATCTTTTACACATGCTACAATAGGGCTGTATGTGATAAATACTACAACAGGCGAAACTGTCGCGAGCCAAAATGCGCAGGTTGGAATGGCGCCTGCAAGTTGCCAGAAAGTTATCACAGCTTCAACAGCATTCGATTTACTTGGGCACGGCTATACGTACAAAACCACACTTGCATATGCCGGTAAAATAGAAAATGGCGTGCTTGATGGGAATATAATTATAAGAGGTAATGGTGATCCTACACTTGGCAGCTGGCGTTATGATACTACAGAAGAAGAAAATATTTTACGGGCGTTTAAAAAAGAAATATCACGGCAAGGGATAAACGAAATCAACGGGCATGTGTATGCCGATGAAAGCCTGTGGAACGGCGAGGCAACACCTGATGGCTGGATCTGGCAGGACATAGGAAGCTACTATGGCGCCGGTGCAAGAGCAATTAACTGGCGCGAAAATCAATATGATCTTCTTTTAAAATCAGGAAACAGTATTGGGGACAGTGTTCAGATTGCAGGCACCAAACCTGCATTCATTGTCGGCCTTCAACTTATATCAATGGCAACCAGTGCAGAGAAAGGAAGCGGTGATAATGCCTACATCTATTTCCCCCTTAATAAAGAATATAGTTATGTGAGAGGAACAATTCCGGTGCATGAAAATAAGTTTAGCATATCAGGCGCTATGCCTCATCCCGCTGATCAACTTTCTGCAACGCTTGAAGCTGCGCTAAAGAAGATACCGCTTGAAGAAGTTATAAAAGAAAATAAAATGGCTGATCAGAATGGTTCAGCCCATATTTTTTATACCTACAATTCTCCCCCCCTTGATAGTGTTGTTTATTGGTTCCTGAAACGAAGTATAAATCTTTATGGAGAAGCTTTGATAAAAACACTTGGCTACGAAAAGACAGGCACAGGCGCAACTGATAGCGGCGTGAGCGTAATTAAGAATTTTTGGAAAGATAAAAATATTGAACCTTCCGCGTTGAATATTATAGATGGAAGCGGCCTCTCGCCTGCCAACCGCGTAACCGCAGCATCTTTAGTAAACGTTCTTGAATTTGCAAAAAAGCAAAAATGGTTTTCATCTTTTTACAATGCATTGCCAGAAATTAATAGTATCAAAATGAAAAGCGGTTCTATCGGCGGAGTTGTATCTTACACGGGATACATCAAAAGTAAAAAAGGCGATGAATATACTTTTGCTTTTATTATAAATAACTACGATGGACCAGGAAATGAAGTAAGAAAAAAAATGTGGAAGCTTCTTGATATTTTAAAATAAAAAAAACAATCTCTCTCTTTTTAAACGTAAAAATTTTTTTATGCAGGAGCAAAACTATAAAAATCATCCACGCGTGGTACCCTTGTTCCACTATGGGTTATCATTAATATTACTAGCGTCCCTCGTAGGTTCAATATGGAATGCGTACAGGGCGTATGAACATCATTCCGGAAGATTAGTGGCAGCAATCGTTTTCGGACTGAGTATTGCGACACTGTTAATTGAATGGTATGCCCGCGCTTTTGCTGTTGGTGCACAGGACAGGGCCATACGTGCTGAGGAAAATCTACGGTATTTTTCGCTTACCGGAAAATTGCTTGACAACAGGCTAAAAATGTCGCAGGTAATCGCTTTGCTGAAGACACTGAATTTCTTTTGTTATCAGAAAAAGCAGCCAATGAAAACATGAAGACCAATGAAATTAAAAAGGCTATTGTAAACTGGAGAGCCGAACATCACAGGATATAGTTAGTTTTCATAAAGGGGAGCTATTGAAACACAAATGGGATTAAAAATATAATTTGGCTAACCAGCGGGGTTAGGAACTTTTTTATCAAATTTATGCAACACCCAAATTGATGTCATCAGCCAAATCATGCTTAAGCAAAATCCTGCGATCACATCACTTGGGTAATGTACCCTCAGATAAACACGGCTAAAAGCTATGGAAGTTGCCGATAGAAAAAGTATTATCGTTATCAATATTTTCCAACTGTTTTTTAATTGGGTCTTCCATATAAGATAAGCGATCATGCCAAAAAAAGTAAAGGAAGAAAATGAATGGCCGCTGGGGAAACTAAAGCCGGTTACATTTCTTATCAAAGGGTCAATAGGGCGCTGACGTTTAAAAATATCTTTAAGTAAATACAGAACTGCCGTACTTGTAATACCGAGGGTTGCTACGTCCAGCGCAAGTTTCCAACGTTTCTTTATAAGATAATACAAAATCAACACTGAATATGCAGGGAATAGAAAAGTAGATGAACCAAAAAAGGTAATCGTTTCAAATATTTTTGTAGCAAGAGAAGAATCTAACGATAAAATAGCACTGGAGATCGAAGTGTCAAAACCATTTTCGTGCTCAAGCACAATCTCATCAGCAATGGCCACAAATACGAACAGCGTAACAAGGAATAAAACAACAGCTATTACTAAACGGAAAGTTATCCATTTTGCCAGTCTCTGCTTATATCCTGAATAGCTCAGAAGAAAAATTTTTATTTTTTTATAATTATTGCACAACAAGTACGGCGAACGATCCTGGCTTCATTTTCCTTCTTTGATTTTCTGCCGCATTTTTTTCGGCAGGCTCAAGTTGTGCCGACGGCAAATATAGGGTATGTGTTGCGGGATCTATGGTCAATGTTCGCGCACTTTCCTTGTCGTAATAGTCTCAAACACGCTGAATTTATCTTCATCTTTTTCTTTAATTGCTGTAACATTCCCTTCTCCATTTGAAGTATAAATCATGTTTTCCTCTTTATCAAAAACGACGTCATCACAACCGTCTCCGATTGGCAACGATGTTACAACTTTGCCATTATTGGAATTTAGCACCATCAACAATTTATTATCGCAGCCGGCAAAAAGCCTGTGGGTCTTTGTATCAATAGCAAGGCCTGTGGCGGATTCACCGGGCGCAATTGGCCAGCGTTTTAATAGCTTAAAGTTTCTTAAATCAATCACTGCTATTTCACTTTTATCTTCCAGGTTTACATACAACATTCCTTTTCCATCGCTCGCTGCTTCTTCTGGTTTCCCCATTATATCTATCGTTGCAATAACTGAATCGCTTTCAGGATCAATAATTGAAAGGGATTTTCCTCCTCCATTACAGGTAATTATTTTTTTAGAAAAAGGCTCCAGCATAATAGCATCGGGATTTACTCCTGTAGAAATTTCCTTTAAGATTTTATTCGTGCTTAGATCAAATACAAATACATTATTTAGGCGTCCATTGCTGGTATAACCTTTATTAAGATCATTGTCAAAAGCAATACCATGCACGCCCGTTGTTCCATTGATAATGCCAAGTGAATCTCCTGAGTTTTCATCAATAATATTTACATGAGTACTGTGCGAGACATACAATTTGTGATTGTTTAGCGCTATATAATCCCATCCGCCTTCGCCGCCAATTTTATAA
>JBBPZF010000727.1:0-4024 GCA_038199105.1 Chitinophagales bacterium
TAGTCTACCTACTTTACATAATGCAAATTCTCAATCAAATCGCTTGGTAATAATTGCACCAATTAAAAAATTAGAAATTGGATATAATTTGATTCTCATACTCGGCTTAGTTTTGTTTGATTCTCATTACTCGACTTAGTTTTGGCATAACGATTGTTATTTAGCGATTAACCATCTAAGCTTACCCGGTTTTACGAACCTTTGTAAACATTAGGTCTTAAATAAGTACAATACTTTCAAATTCCTAAAGAACAATCGAGAGAAAATAATTTCGAATTATTATTTTATTGAATAAATTTTATGAATCGAATCTTAATAGTAGAAGACAACAACGATGTTCTTTGGGTAGTAAAAATTGTTTTAAAACGATACGGCTTTAAGGTGATGGCGATACCAAGAGGAGAAGATGTAATGCCAAAAATGAAAACATTTCGCCCTCATTTGATCTTACTTGACGTAGTGCTCTCAGGAATAAGCGGTGTAGATGTTTGTAATGAGCTTAAAGCAAACGAGAAGACTAAAGAAATACCCATCATTATGTTCTCCGCCCATGCCAATATGAATGATATCTTAAAACTTAGCAAGCCCGATGATTTTATAGCAAAACCTTTTGATGTAAATGAGCTGGTGAAGAAAATAAAATACCAGATAGACACACATTATGATAGCTTAGGCAGAAGGAAGAAAACACAAAGCCCAGAGTAATATTTAAAAGTTTTTCTTACAAAAAAGCCTTCAAGTTTTCTGCTATATCAAAAAATTTTTATCTAGTAAATCAAAAAAGATTTTTAATGAATAACTAATCGAAAGTGCAGACTGATCAACCTGGTCTGCACTTTATGGCCGGGCACCAGTGATTGATCATTGATCACTGTACCGAAATAGAGTGCATTCGGATCGGCAATCACATTCCATTACCGGGGAGAAACCTGTATCGCCGGATGAATAGGCTACACCCCCTGCGACTATTACATTATGGCATGCCGGTAATTTCAGGAACGGATCTATTATGGGAGCTATGATGATGCCTGCATTATTTGCTTGTATATACTTAGGGCGCACATAACGGTTTACAAATAATTTGCCCGCTTCATATTCAGCTCTTCTGTTATTTCTTCGCCTATTTTTTTACAGCTTTCTGTTTTTTGTGTGGGCTCTATAATGATTTTCCTGCGCTCCAGATATTCAGGAAGTTTGGTACGGCCCGGATGTTCCCTGTTAACTTCTGCAGTATTGCGGGTATATGTAATCTTCTATGTTTTTACACAGAACACTCTGCAACTGCATCGGCCTGCATATCTAAACTGAGTTGTAAAGGTGAAAGATTTGCAACCAATGCCGGGGGAAAATCTAAAAATTTCTTTTCAATCTTTTTACAAACTATCAACACATCCGGTTGAACAACTGTGTCTTCGGCCATCTTCCAATCAATGGGCGGATACACCTTACATTGCTTGCAATTTTTCAAAGCATCTTTAAACAGAATACATAGTTGTAAGCTTACTCTTTGATGTTCTGGTATAGGTAGCGGGCTCATTGCATACGGCATTCCTTCAATAAGTTCCCATCTTCCCTCCCATTGGCAGTAATCTTTGTATGTGTAGAAAGGCCTGTGTTTTTCTACGATAGACATATTATAAAGTTAAAAATTTTTATTCAGCTTCTATATCTTCTTAATTTGTAACCTACCTTTAAACCCTATGAAAAAATTATTTTTTCCATTCATTTTTCTTTTCTTTTTTACAAGTACAATCGCTCAGAAAAATGTAACTCCAGCTGCTCAACATTGGTCGGACAGCGTGTTTAACACATTAAATGATGATCAAAGAATTGCGCAGCTTATGGTATTGCGCGAAAGCAGTTATACAAAAGATGGCCCCGTAATTTATGATTCCCTGATTGCTGATGCCATTACAAAATATGATATTGGCGGCATCGTTCTCTTCCAGGGAAGTCCGGTAAAGCAGGCAAATTTTATAAATTATTTTCAGTCAATTTCCAAAACGCCTTTGATGGTTTGTATTGATGCGGAGTGGGGATTGGGCATGCGCCAGGATAGTGTTATCCCGCTAAATCACCAGATGATGCTTGGCGCTGTGCAGGATGCTTCTATTGTTTCTGCTTATGGAAAATTAGTAGGAGAACAATGCAAGCGGGAAGGAATACAAGTAAATTTTGCACCCGTGGTTGACATCAATAACAATCCCGACAATCCCGTAATTAACGACCGGTCTTTCGGAGAAGATAAATATAAAGTTGCCCGCTACGGAGTGGCGTACATGAAGGGAATGCAGGATGAAGGTGTGCTTGCCTGTGCAAAACATTTTCCGGGACATGGTGATGTGTCAGTTGACTCACATAAAGACCTGCCGGTGATTAATAAGAGCATGGAGCAACTGGATTCTTTGGAACTATATCCATTTAAGCAAATGTTTGCAGCAGGTGTAGGCAGCGTGATGATTGCGCATTTATACATACCGGCCATTGACAGCACTACCAATACCGCAACTTCTTTATCAAAAAAAAATGTAACGGGCTTGTTGCGTAATCAATTAAATTTCCAGGGACTGACTTTTACAGATGCTTTGGGAATGCAAGGCGTTGCCAAATTTTTCCCCGGTGGCCAAATTGCAGCGCAGTCACTTATTGCAGGCAATGACATGCTTTGCCTTCCGGCAGAAGTGCCTTCTTCAATTGCAAAAATCAGGGAAGCGATTGACTCAAATAAACTAAGCTGGAATGACATTTATGCAAAATGCAAAAAAGTACTTTTATATAAATATGAGTATGGCGTTGCAAATGTGAAACCGATCAATACAGTTAACCTTACCAGCGATCTTAATAAAGGTGTAGATGAAATGAAGGCATTGGTTGCTGAAAACGCGGTAACAGTCTTGAGTAAAAAAGATGAACAATTTTTTCCCCTGTCAAAACCAGCAGGTAAAGACAAAGAAATTGCCTATGTAGGCATTGGTATTGACAGCGCTAATGCTTTCGCTCAAAGAATGCAGGATGATTATAATGCTGATGCATTTTATTTTAATTACAAAGAAGACGCTGCAAGAATTTTATCAACTGTTGAATTAATTAAGAACCGCTACAAATCAGTAGTGATCGGTGTTCACAACTATGCAAGGTACCCGGCAAATAATTTCGGCATTAGTACTTACGCCCTTGATCTTATAAATCAAATTCAGCAAAATAATCCCACCATCATTTTTGATTTTGGCAATCCGTATGCGCTTAAAAATTTCTGCAACGCAGTTAACCTCATTGCCTGCTATGAAGATGATTCTATAACACAACGCACGGCCGCAAATATTTTGCAAGGAAAATTAGATGCGAAAGGAAAGCTGCCGGTTACCGTTTGTGATAATTATAAATATGGGAGCGGTATTACTACTAAAAATCTTTTGCCCGTGGCTGTACCTGAAGACGTAGGACTAAGCGCCGCTAAGCTGGAAATAATTGATAGCATTGCTGAGAACGGTATTGCCGAAGGCGCCTTCCCGGGCTGCGTGGTATTGGCTGCCAGAGATGGCAAGGTTGCTTTTGAAAAAGCGTATGGCACTTACAATTACAATGAATCTGATCCGGTTACCGTCAAATCAATTTTTGATATGGCTTCGGTTACTAAAATCTGCGCCACCTTAATTTCGGTAATGAAGCTGTATGATGAAGGAAAAATTAAATTAGATAAAACGCTCGGAGATTACCTGCCATGGGTGAAAGGAACTAATAAAGCAAAGCTGCAAATCAGGAATATTCTTTTGCACCAGGCAGGTTTGGTTGCCTACATTCCTTTTTATAAAGAAACGATTGATAAGGATACAAAGCAGCCAATAGCTTCTCTTTATTCACGGGAAAAAAATGACTCATTCAGCATACGGGTTGCTCAAAATATGTACCTCCGCAACAGTTGGGAAGATACCATATACAAGCGCATTCTTGATAGCAAGGTTGGTCCTGCTGATAAATATATTTACAGTGATAATGATTTTATTTTTCTTGGAAAAATTGTACA
>JBBPZF010000728.1:0-5796 GCA_038199105.1 Chitinophagales bacterium
GGTGGGGATGAAAACTATCTTACACAAAAAGGTTACACACTAGCAGCCGGTAGAAATTTTAATGCAATCGACGCACAAAGCGGAAGAAGTATCTGTATTCTCGGAAATAGTGTAGCAAAAAAACTTTATGATGAAAACATAGGAAGAGCTATTGATAAAGTTGTAAAAGTTGCTGGTATTAGTTACAGGATCATCGGTGTATTGAAAGACAAAGGTTCCAGTTCATTTTTAAACGCCGATAATATTGTTCTTACTACTTATAATAATATCCGTAGAATTTTTCCTACTGATGGAACCACCTTTGACATTGGTGTTACGGTAAATAATATGAAAGATATGGATGCAGCTATTGGTGAGGCCAAGGGAACTTTCAGGCCGATACGCAAGGTTGCTATAGACGAAGAAAATAATTTTTACATTGATAAAAGCGACAGCATAGCAGAGGTATTCATGAGTAGCCTTGGGGCTATCACAACTGCAGCTGCCTTTATCGGGTTAATTACTTTATTTGGCGCAGCCATTGGCCTGATGAATATTATGCTCGTGGCGGTAAACGAGCGCACGAGGGAAATAGGACTTATAAAAGCAATTGGTGGAACCCGTAAAAGTATCCGCACACAGTTTCTGTTTGAGTCTGTCATGATAAGCCTGATAGGTGCCATTTTTGGAATTATTCTCGGCGTACTCGTGGGAAATATTGTAGGCATGTTTTTGAATACAGGATTTGTAGTGCCATGGATGTGGGTCATAATTGGCATAGTGGTGTGCTCAGCCGTTGGGCTTTTTGCAGGTTTGTATCCAGCTGTAAAAGCAGCAAAATTAGACCCTATCGTTGCACTTCGTTATGAATAAAATAAGTTGCATTGACAAATTATTTTGCACTTACAGGCGCTTTTTAAATATCATTTTTTAGGTCGGCAAAAGAATCTTGTGAAATAAATTCTGATTTTGCAAAAGTTGCAGTATCTTTTCAATAGTATATACAGCCTGCGATTTTTGACGATTGAATAACAACCCAAAACTTAATTTTTATTTTTAAAATTAACCATATTATTCACCTTGGTTATTTTGAAAACTTATTCGATAATCTTAAAAATTTTTTAAACATAATGTGTCTAAAAGATTTTTTTTCGTTAGAATTGTGATATAAAAATTTTTAACCAACTTCATTTCATCTTAAACATTAAAAAACCTATCGTTATGGCAGAAACTAATACACCTGCAAACTCTACAGTAAAGGCCACTACTTCGGTGCAGGCAAGAAAATCAAACAATATTATTTCCTTGCTTGCTCCAATCCTTTGTATTATAGCAGGCTATGTTATTTGGCGTTTTGTAATTGGGGGAAACAGTAATTTCACCTCGCCCGATCCTAAAGGAGGCTTCTGGCCTAACCAGCAAGGGCCAAAGGGTGACCTTGCAAGAATGTATGAAGGTGGTATCATCGTTCCCATTCTTATTGGTTGCTTTCTTATTGTATTCACCTTTGTAATAGAAAGATGGCTGACGGTTGCCCGTGCAGGCGGCAAAGGTTCCAATGCTGACTTTATCAGGAAAGTGCAATTTTACCTGGCTGATAAAAAAGTTGACGCAGCAATTGCCGAATGCGATAAACAAAGAGGTTCTGTTGGAAATGTAATGAAAGCCGGCCTTCGCAAGTACAAAGCAATGATAACGGATAATGAACTTGATACGGAACAAAAAGTGCTCGCCATTCAAAAAGAAGTTGAGGAAGCAACCGCGCTTGAATTGCCTATGCTTGAAAAAAATCTTGTATTCCTTTCTACACTTGCTTCGGTATCTACCTTGATTGGATTGTTGGGTACAGTGGTTGGTATGATCCGTGCATTTAGCAACCTTGGTGAATCAGGAGGCGGTGCAGCGGCAAGAGAATTATCAAAAGGTATTGCAGAAGCCTTGTATAATACTGCTCTGGGTATTGGTACATCTGCATTTGCCATTATTTCTTATAATATTTTTACCACAAAAATTGATGGTATAACGTATGGTATTGATGAATCAGGCTTTACACTTACACAAAGCTTTGCTTCCATGTACAAATAATTTTATGGAATTTTATAAGAGTTGAATCTAATAAACAAAATTTAAATACAATGGGCAGAGCCAAAGTAAAACGCGGAAGCACACATGTAGATATGACCGCTATGTGCGATGTTGCATTTCTGTTGTTGTCTTTCTTCATATTTACCACCAAGTTTAAACCAGATGAAGCAATTGAGGTAACACCTCCGAGTTCAGTTTCATCAAAAGCAGCTTCAGATAAAGATGCCTTTAAAGTGTCTATTGATAAAGAGGGCAGGGTCTTCATTGATATGAGCGATGAAATGAGGGGCGATGTGCTTGACCAGCTTGGTAAGGAAAGAAATATAAACTTCAGCCCTGATGATGTAAAGTATTTTAAAAACGCATCATTTGTTGGTGTTCCATTAAGCCAGCTTAACCAGTTTACGCGGCTTAATTCAGAACAAATAAAGGGAACCAAGCTCACCGGAATTCCAACTGACAGCACGAATAATGAATTACAGGCATGGATAAGTGCGGCAGTACAAGCTAACCAGGGTAACAAAGTGAATTTTTATATTAAGGGAGATAATGCATCAAAATATCCTGCATTTAAAAGTGTTATTGAAGCTTTTAAGAAAAATGATATTTATAAATACAACCTTGTAACAAATGCTGAGGATGTGCCTGAAGGAAGCGAGCTGTACAAGAAAAATATAGCAGAACAAGCTCAGTAATTTGAACAAGAATTAATCTAAAAAATTTAAAATTATACTACTATGGCAGAGATGGAAGTAAAGCAGAGCGGCCATAAAAAAGGTCCCGGCGTAAAAAAGGCAAAAAAGGCCTCCACGAGGGTGGATCTTACGCCAATGGTTGACCTCGGGTTTTTGCTGATAACCTTCTTTATATTTACCACCACAATGTCGCAGCCTACGTCTATGAATCTTGCTATGCCAAAGGACACAGACAAGCCCGATGAGATAAATAAGGTAAAGGAATCCGGTTCGCTGACGCTTATGCTTGGCAAAGGAAATGTTATCTATTATTATTTTGGTAATGATCCGGCTACCATGCAAACTACTGGTTACAAAGATTTGAGGAAAATCATTCTTGATAAAAAGAAGGCGACTCCCGCAGATGATTTGTTCATCATTATTAAACCAGATAAAGACGCTTCGTATAAAAACGCTGTGGACGTTTTAGACGAAATGAGCATTGATGATATAAACAGGTATGCAATGGTGGACCCAACTCCTGATGAGTATAGCAAAATACAGGCAACCGAACAGGCGGGCGGAGTTCAGTAATTTTATGGAAAATTTACATTCGTGTATCTAATTAAAAAAATTAAAAATGGAAGCTAATCAAATTTTAAAGGCCGACTTGCTCGATATAATTTTCGAGGGAAGAAATAAAGAGTATGGGGCTTATGATTTACGTAAAACCTATAATCGCCGCATTACTATTGCCCTTGTAACAACTGTTGTAATCATCGCTTTGATTTTTATAGTTTCTGTTATAATGGATAACCTTTCTGCGAAGGATAATGTGGTAGAGATGAAAGTAAAAGATCTTACGCTGGAAAAGATTCAGCCTGTTGAGCCGCCACCACCGCCTCCGCCTCCGCCGAAGTTGCCACCACCACCACCAATTGCAACAATTGCCTTTACTCCACCAAAAGTGGTAAAAGATGAAGAGGTAATAAAACCACCACCAGAAGTTAAGCAAATTGAGGAAGCCAAAGTGGACGTAAAAACTGTGGAAGGAACAAAAGATCTTGGTATTGTTGCTCCGCCAGTGGAAGATAAAGGTACACAGGTAGTAGCTGCCCCGGTTGAAAAGAAAGAAGATGAGGATAAAGTTTTTACGAAGGTGGAAATTGAGGCACAATTTCCTGGTGGCGCCGCAGGCTGGACGAAATATGTTACCAGGGAAATCACCTCGCATATAGACGAACTTTCTGATGAATCAAGTTTCGGAACTTGCGTTGTAAAATTTATCGTTAGTAAAGATGGAACTATCAGTAATGTAGAAGCAACGACCATGAAGGGTACCAAACTGGCAGAAGTAGCTATAAATTCAATCAGGAAGGGTCCAAAATGGACACCTGCTCAGCAAAACGGCCGTTATGTAAATGCATATCGTTTACAACCGGTAACATTGACTAATCCCGATCAGTAAAATTTTTTAAAGAGATATTCATTTTAAGAGATGCGATTAGCATCTCTTTTTTTGTTTAATTAAACCTGTAATAAAAGGTCTAAAATTATTTTTACATGTAATGATGTCCTTATGCCTGCCAAGCCTTATTGGAATTGGCGGCCTTGCTTATCTTTACAAGATGTATGGAAAACTTTCAGGCTGGAACGATACCATTGTAGCTATAGCAACTCCTCCTGGTATAGGTGCTATAGGTGTTATTCGTGTAAGTGGCGAAAAAGCTTTTAAAATAGTGGATAAAATATTTCGCTCTAAGGATCTTTCTGGCCAGCCTGCGAACACGTTACATGTCGGTTTTATAAAAGACTATGAAAATGTTTTGGATGAAGTGGTGATTTCTTTATTTAAAAATCCCTCATCCTATACTGGCGAAGATGTAATAGAAATAAGTTGCCATGGATCACCCTATGTTCAGCAACAGGTACTCGCTTCCATTATTGAAAGAGGAGCAAGGTTGGCTAAAGCAGGCGAATTTACTCAACGGGCTTTTCTTAATGGTAAATTAGATCTTACACAGGCTGAAGCTGTTGCAGATTTAATTGCCAGTAATACTTTTGCTTCGCAAAATGTCGCGTTGAAAAATATGCGTGGAGGCTTTTCGCAAGTTTTGAAAGAAATGAGGGAAAGATTAATTCAGTTTTCAGCCCTGATAGAACTTGAACTTGATTTCGGTGAGGAAGATGTTGAATTTGCAGACCGTGAAAAATTCAATGCATTGTTAGCGGAACTCGATGACACGGTAAATAGTTTGCTTAGCTCTTTTCATCTTGGAAACGTAATAAAGAACGGCGTAAGTGTAGCAATTGTGGGCAGCCCTAATGCAGGTAAATCAACATTGCTCAACACATTGCTCAATGAAAACAGGGCCATAGTAAGTGAGATAGCAGGCACAACAAGAGATACCATTGAAGAAGTTATAAATATCAATGGAATTCTTTTCAGGCTTATTGATACTGCCGGCATTCGTGAACATTCACAGGATGTTATTGAAAATATAGGCGTTTTAAAAAGTAAAGAAAAAATACAGCAAGCAGATATCGTGTTATATCTGTTTGATATAAATTCTATCGATGATGAAAATTTTTATACTTTTTTAGATACTGTAAAAAAAGAAAATCCCCACGTGATTTCTGTATTGAATAAGACAGATGATACTGATGAAAAATCGTTGAAGCAAAAGAACGAATTACATAAAGAAAGTATTTTTATTTCAGCTAAAATGAAAACAGGCATTGATGAGTTAAAGCAGAAATTGTTTTCTATGGCGTCAGGAAATGTGATGCTTACAGAAAATATTATAGTTACGAATGCCCGCCATTACGCTTCTTTGAAAGAAGTAAAATCTTCACTCCATGATGTTCGGAACGGCATTGAAAATAAAATTACTTCAGATCTTTTATCGCCTGATATCCGGCGCTGTCTCCACTACCTTGGTGAGATAACAGGAGAGATCACAAATGAGGATATGCTGGATTATATTTTTAGTAAATTTTGTATCGGCAAGTAAGGTATTAACAGTCCATGATTAAAAAAGTAACCGGCTGTTGAAAC
>JBBPZF010000729.1:0-2912 GCA_038199105.1 Chitinophagales bacterium
CATTGAATTTACAAAGCTTCAGATAACAGATGAAGATCAGAAACTCGAAGAGCTTAAGCAACAACTTGAATTGCTAAAAGAAAATGCCGCAGAAAAAAGAAAAATATTTGATGAGAAAAGAACAGCGGCAGATCAGTTGCGCCAGTCGCAGGTTTCGTTGCAACGAAATCATTTCGATGCAGAAAAAAAGGTGGCAGTAGCAGACACTAA
The DNA here is from genome assembly GCA_038199105.1 of Chitinophagales bacterium. GTDB lineage: Bacteria > Bacteroidota > Bacteroidia > Chitinophagales > Chitinophagaceae > Ginsengibacter. Next base: position 211 of record JBBPZF010000729.1, read on the forward strand.
TATTCATAACCTGCAAAGATCTATCACGCAAATTGAAGAAGAACAACGGCAACGTGCAGAAATGCTTGAGCGTTTGGAAGATGAAAGAAAACAAAAAGAAAAGGAGCTTGAAGATAAAAAGGCATCGCTCGAACAACTGAAAGAGCAGAATGCTTTCACCAAAGAACAAATACTCGAAACGCAGTCTGAGCTTGAAAAGCTTCGTGCTGAACTTGCCGGTGAAAACCGTACCCTCGATGCAAAACAAAACGAATATGATTTGCTGAAAAGCCTGATAGATAAAATGGAGGGCTACCCTGAAAGCGTAAAGTTTCTTCATAATAATAATGCATGGAACCATACCGCTCCTTTGCTTTCTGATATTATATATGTAAAAGAAGAGTACCGTGCCGCAGTAGAAAATGTACTGGAGCCTTACCTCAATTACTATATAGTTGACAACCTTGGCGAAGGCCTAACTGCTATCCGTCTTTTAGACGACAACAAGAAAGGGAAAGCAAATTTCTTTTTATTAGACAAATTGAATTTGTTCGATACCGGTAATGAAAATAATAATATAGAAGGCACTATTCCGGCACTTAGTGTTATTGAAATAGATGACAAATACAGGCAGCTTGCAGGATACCTCTTAGGCAATGTATTAATTGCAGAGAATGAAGAAGTGCTGCAAAATAGTAACGGTCATGTGATACTTGAAAAGCACGGAAAATATGTCAAAGGGAAGTACGCTCTTTCCGGCGGGAGCGTTGGACTATTTGAAGGAAAGAAAATAGGCCGGGCAAAAAATTTGGAAAAGCTGGCAGAAAAGATAGCCGCACAACAGCTGAAAGTTAATGAGTTGAAAAGTATTATTTCAAAAAAATCAAACGAAGTAATTGCATTCAATCAGCAACTAAAAGAAAATGCGATTCAGCAAACCCAGCAGGTTATTAATGATTTAATTAATTCCGCCTATTCTATAAAAAATAAAATAGAAAATGTAAACCAGCAGCAGCATACAGCCGTGAACAGGCTCGAAGAACTGAACAGCCAGCTAAAGCAAAATCATGAAGCCGTTGCAGATACAAGATCGCTGCTTGCGAAGCTAAGCGCAGACGTGCAGGAACTTGATAGCAAATTGAAGATTGCTTCAGAAGAATTTTCAAATGCCGAGAACGAGTTCAACCAGGTGAACGGGCTTTACAATGAAAATAACCTGCAGCTTGCACGTCAGCAAAGCAAAGTGAATTCGTTAAAACAAGAACTTGATTTTAAAACAAATCAATTCAATGACCTGGGTAAGCAACGTGAAACCAGTGATGTACAATTGAAAGATGCTTCTTCGAATATTGCAAACACTGGTGGTGAATTAAAGCTGCTGGAAGAGGCGGTAATTTCTCTCCTGAAAAATAAAGAAACAGCCGAAAGAAAATTGAACGAGGCTGACCAGGCTTTTTATAACCTAAGAAATGCACTTACTGAAAAAGAAAGCGAATTGCGCCAGAAGCAAAAATCAAAAGAACAAACCGATCATTTACTGAATGAAATAAAAGACCGGCTAAATGAATTGAAGTTGCAGGTTGCGGGAATGAAAGAGAGACTGCATGTAGAATTTAAAATAGACCTCGATGCAATTCTTGATGAAGAAAGAAATTCAGAAACCGCGCTTGGAGACCTGCAGGAAAAAAGCGACCGCATGAAAAAGCGATTGGATAATATGGGTGAAATAAACCCGACAGCCATTGAAGCTTATACAGAAATGAAGAAGCGATATGACTTTATCATTGAGCAAAAAAATGATCTTGTAACCGCCAAACAATCTTTGCTGCAAACAATTGAGGAAGTAGAAACGACTGCCAATCAAAAATTCTTAGACACTTTTAATAAAGTGCGGGATAATTTTCAAAATGTTTTCCAGGCACTATTTACGGAAGATGACACTGCAGATATGGTGCTTGATAATCCTGATAATCTTGCTGAGACCGGAATTGACATCATTGCAAAACCAAAAGGTAAAAGACCGACGAGCATTACACAATTGAGTGGCGGAGAAAAAACATTAACGGCAACTGCTCTGTTATTTGCGATCTATCTAATAAAGCCTGCGCCCTTCTGTATTCTCGATGAAGTAGATGCGCCACTTGATGATGCCAACGTAGGCAAGTTCACACAAATGATCAGGAAGTTCAGCAAAGAGTCACAGTTCATAATTGTTACACATAACAAAATGACGATGGCTTCCGTAGATGTTATTTATGGAGTTACCATGCAGGAAGCAGGTGTGAGCAGGTTGGTACCAGTGGACTTCAGGGGGTTGGAGCATGAGTTGGTGAATTAATGGCATAACAATATTTACAACAGATTATAATTAAGAAAATAGATACGATTATAATTATTCCACGCGAAAATCTGCATGACGTTACTCTAAAACTTTTATCAGGATGAAATGGAATTTTATTTTATCTTTTTTCATGTTAATATATACTGATGCTTTTTCTCAAAATTCACTTGATTTAGAAGGAATAAAAAGAGCATCATTAGATACCATTTCCGATTTTTCCTACAATTCTTTAATTAAAGAATTTATTCAAATCCCTTCCGGACTTGACATTATAAAAGGAACAATAATTATTATGGAAAGCTGTTTAAAACTGGTTATAAACCGTATAGAATTGATTTCGATGTAATAGATTTTACAAAATTAATTTCTAAGAAAAAATATA
>JBBPZF010000730.1:0-2702 GCA_038199105.1 Chitinophagales bacterium
CACCCGACATTGCTGTATTAATATTATCTAAGAGAAATATACAGCAATCTCTTGAATTTTAGGCGAGCGAAAAAGTCATCAATCATATTTAGCACCTACAAGAATGAAGGTGATTCAAGAATGTCGGGTGAGGACACCCGCCAGGAAGAAGGGAAAACCTGCTGAGACCTCTTTTATTTTTATCCTATTTATCCTGATGCATTTGATTGGACAATACCCGCTCATAATCCCACAAGCTCATTAAAATATATCTTCGTAAATATTTTTATCGTCTATCATTACCAATAATTAAAACCAAAAATGAAGCAAATACTTTTAGTACTTATCACCGGCTTTTCAAGCCTCTTTTCTTTGCGCAGCAGGTAGATAAAATAATAAATGCTGCTGAAGTGGAACGTATAGAAAAGATACTTTCTGCCGATGATATGCAGGGCCGTAAAACATTTACACCGGGTATTGATAAAGCAGCAGATTTTATTGCGGCGGAATTTAAAAAAAGCAACTTACAATTCTTTGGCACCGGCACATCTTACTTCCAGGAGTTTACTATGACCAAAGCAAAGCCTGTTGAAGTAAGTGGTATGCTGGGAGATGATTCATTGACAATTAATAATGTCGCTGCCAATACAACCATGGAAGAAATAAATATTAATTCTTTAAAAGATTATGAAGTGGTAGTGGTGAAAAAGGATGATGATTTTTCCAAAATGGTTTTCCCCATTTTTGATACCGAAAAAAATGTGATCGTACTCGTGGATACAGCTCATACCAGGCGCTTCAGGGGGATGCAAAGGTTTGCCGGCAATGCAAAATTCTCTTCTCCCGTTTCCCAAATATTTATTTTAACCACGAACCTTAATCCTGCTTCCATCAATTTGCATATCAAAAATGAAGTAACAGCACAGCATTTGAAAAATGTAGTAGGAGTGATCCCGGGTAAAAGTAAAAAAGACGAGTTCGTGGTATTCTCCGGCCACTACGACCATCTCGGTATTGGCAAGCCGGACAAGAACCAGGACAGCATTTATAATGGCGCCAATGATGATGCTGCAGGCACCACTGGGGTAATAATGCTGGCAAAATATTTCAGTGAATTAAATAATAATGAACGTACACTTGTTTTTGTCGCCTTTACCGCCGAAGAGACCGGCGGCTTCGGTAGCCGCTACTTTAGCAAACAGATGAATGCGGATAAAGTAATGGCGATGTTCAACATTGAAATGATAGGTACCGAAAGCAAATGGGGAACAAACAGTGCCTACATTACCGGTTATGAAAAAGTGATATGGGTAAAATATTACAGGCTAACCTTGCCAATTCTAAATTTCATTTTGAGCCAGACCCTTATCCCAAACAAAAATTATTTTACCGCAGCGATAACGCAACACTTGCCGCGCTGGGTGTGCCTGCACATACCATCTCTACCTCTAAAATGGAGGAGGCGCCAAACGATGAACCTAATTACCACAAACAAAGTGACGAGATAGGAACGCTCGACATAAATAACATGGCAGAGATCATAAAGGCCATTGCACTGAGCAGTGAAAGTATTGTGAGCGGAAAAGATACACCTGCAAGGGTGGAGAAGGAGAGCGAATAACCGTTACAGGGAATGAATCTTTTTTGTCTCAGCGTCATATTTTCTACCGCCGTGTTCGCAAGTATTGCTTTGTCTTTTGCCAGTATATGTGCAGGTTTCATTTGGCTTTCTACCCAGTTCATCACCTGTTGATTTGTTTTCAACTACATCTTTAATATGGCAGGTTTATAAATGTGGTATCGTTGCAGCTTATCTGGATTGAAGTGTCTTTAATTAATGTTGAATCACTTACGGAAATGCTATGTAGCATTCAAAATATGGTGGAGTTTAGCAAATACAAATTCCCAATCACTCTCCTCTCTCAAATGATGTAAAACAGCTCCTGCCAAAATAATGTCAAAATGATTTGCGGGTAATTCAACATCTCTGATATCGCCTTGAATAATCACAACATGCCCGGTTGTTTTATCACTTACTCTTTCAAATGCCCTGTCAAGCATGGGTTTACTTAAATCAATTAAAGTGCAATTTAAATTTGGAAGTTTCGAGAGCATTTTCAATGTGTAATTCCCTGCACCACAACCGATGTCCAAAATGTTAAGAGCTTTTGGTTTTATGCTTTTGGCTGCTTCAGTAATTAGTTCCAAGGAGATGTCAGCATCAATAGTCGACACTTGTCCTGTGTCAAGGTTTGAGAATCTTTCTACATCGTTGTCAAAACGCTCCCTGATCTCCTCTATAGTTGATTTATTCACAGTAAATGCTTAGATAGTTATTTGTATTGATTGTAGTGATTTACCGGTGCAGGTGTAAGCTTCCCCCAAGTTCGTCAATTTGGTTTTGAATAAGTTTTTACGCATAAAGATGGGCTTCTTTTAAGATTTAAAATTACTCCGCCGATGCCATGTTAGCAGCGCACTTTTTTCTCTTTCACCCGGATTTACTGTTGCAGGATATTCAAATATTCTATCCATGGTCCAACTTCTGCTTTGTATTGTTTAGCCATTACGCGGGAAATTTGGGCAATGTGATTAAGGTCGTGCACAACCCAGGTAGAAAGAAGTTGTGATAAAGTAACTTCTCCGAATGCTGGATGAAGACCGTGTTCCTCCAGGTTTTTGCCAGTTAGCTTTTTTGAGCGGAGGTATGCAATATTCTTTTC
>JBBPZF010000731.1:0-3845 GCA_038199105.1 Chitinophagales bacterium
CGCAATAAATAATTTCAATGGCCTTAATGCTGCCGGCGTTTATCTTCAATATTTTATATTTCTGGCCGGAATTAGTGTAACCTCTCTTTTGCTTTGGTACGAGATTGACAAGAGCAATCCGCTTTTAAAAAAAGTATGTACAGGTATTGCTAAAGGAAACTGTAATGCAATACTTACCGGGAAGCAATCAAAAGTATTTGATTGGCTTAGCTGGAGCGAAACGGGATTTTTTTATTTTACCGGAGGGCTGCTTATATTATTGTTTGCCGATAGTGATATACTAAACGTTATCTCTCTTTTAGCCTGACTGAACCTGCTGGCACTGCCCTATATAATATTTTCAGTTTATTACCAGTGGCGTGTGGCAAATCAATGGTGTGTGCTATGCCTGTCAGTGCAGGCGTTGTTATTATTAGGTGGTGTAAATGTTTTGGCTAATGATCTTCTTACATCATTTAATTATTTGTCCGCTGTTTTTATTTTGAAGACCGGTAGCTTATTCCTGCTACCTGTTTTACTATGGTATGCGGTAAAACCCTTTATCCTCCACCAGCAAGAAGCAAAAAATACGAAGAGAGAATATTTGCGGATTAAGTTTAATTCCGAAATATTTGAAACGCTTTTGAAGAAACAAAAAGCGATTACATTATCTGTGAATGGCCTGGGAATGACATTGGCGATCCTGATGCAACAAACACACTTATAAAAGTATGTAATCCATATTGCGGGCCTTGTGCAAAAGCACATCCTAAAATTGAAGATCTTTTGGAAGAAATTCCTAACGTAAAAGCCAAAATAATATTTACCACGCCAAACGAGCCGGAGAATATTGCCTACAAACCCGTTAGCCATTTGCTCGCAATTGCTGTACAAAGCAATGGAGATAAAAAAATAAATCAGGCGTTAGATGATTGGTATCTGGCAGATAAAAAAGATTATGAACTTTTTGCTGCTAAGTATCCCATGAATGGAGAGTTAACAAAGCAAGACGATAAAATTGAGGGAATGGATAAATGGTGTAAGGGAATGGATATACATGCTACACCTACTATTTTTATAAATGGAAATCAACTTCCCGATGCATACAGCATTGAGGATTTAAAATATTTTCTTGCAGATTAGTTCCCTGCAGGAAGATCGCCTGATGGAACTATGCTTGCCTGTGGCCACAGGTAGGTAGTTAGGCAGCCAAAGCCAGCCGCCGCTGGCAAGCCTGTTGATGCTAAAAGCTATGGGCAGAAACAAAATTAGTAAACTTTCTTTTTAATGAAAACAAATTTTTAGGCAAAGGTTTTTACCTTGGTTTCGCGCTAATTTTTCTTGCAATAACCCTGCAAATGATGCGTGAATGGAAGAAGGCAAAAAATAAAAAAATGTACAATATTAATATTGTAACAGCAACACAGCCATAATTACCGAGCTACAGTTTGGGAGTAATTGCCTGTGAAATTTGCTGGGCATTCATAGCTCCTGATTGCCTCCAAAGTATCTTCCCTTTTTTAAAAAGTATTAATGTCGGCACACCCTGAATTTGATAATGATTTGCTGTCGGTTGATTTTTATCTATATCAACTTTTATAACCCGCACAGCATCTTTATTGTTTTGGGCAAACCGCTGCAGTTCAGGAGCCATCATTTTACAGGGGCCACACCATTCTGCATGAAAATCTACCAGCACTGGTTTGTCGTCGTTGATTACTTTGTTGAATGTTTCCATAAAATGGTTTTATTTATTTTTGTACATAAAGTGTGCCTTTAACTATTTAAACCAATAATTGCAACAAAATGTCAGCGCTATTTTAATAGTAGGTAAAAAAGACGTTTATTTATTTTTCGGATAATTATTTCTTCATTACCTTTGCCGTCCGAAAAAAAGATCACTATGGCTAGAGTTTGTCAGGTTACAGGAAAGAGGCCGATAACAGGTAATACTGTTTCGCACTCAAATATCAAAACACGCAGGAGGTTTCTGCCAAATCTTCAAAAGAAAAGATATTTTCTTGCTGAAGAAGACAAATGGATAACATTAAAATTATCTACTGAAGCCATTCGCACTATTAATAAAAATGGTCTTGTACACGTTGTAAAAGAAATGAGAGCCAAAGGAGCAAAGATCTGATAAATACTATTTAAATAATTTTTATGGCAAAGAAAGGAAACAGGGTACAGGTAATATTAGAATGCACGGAGCATAAGACATCCGGCCTGCCTGGTACGAGCCGTTATATTACTAAGAAGAATAAAAAGAACACACCTGAAAGATTGGAGTTGAAGAAATTTAATCCAATTATGAAGAAGGTAACTGTTCATAAAGAAATAAAGTAATGAGTGCGAAGTGTCAGGTTTACAAATGCTAAATATATTAACCTATCAACTTATTAACCTATTAACTTATTAATCTATCAACTTATTAACTAAATCAAAATGGCAAAATCAGCTAAAACCGCGATCAAGACAAAGGACCAGAAGTCTCTTGCCGACGCAAAAAACTGGACGAAAGTAGTTCGTGCCGTGCGCAGTTCTAAATCAGGTTCATATACTTTTAAAGAATCTATTGTTCATAAGGATAAGATCAAAGATTTTTTGGGAAGCTAATTTTAGCACGCACATTATTTTACATAAGGCTATCCTGCAGAAGTTGCGGATAGCTTTATTTATTTTTACCCTTTACTAAATATTCAAAATGGGAATTTTTGATAAAATATTCGGCAAAAAGGAACAAAAGGAAAGCCTTGACAAAGGGCTGGAGAAAACCAAGCAGGGATTTCTTGATAAGATTACTAAAGTAATTGCCGGCAAGAGTACAGTAGATGAAGAGGTGTTGGATGATCTTGAAAATGCACTTGTAAGCGCAGATGTTGGCGTAGATACCACCATAAAAATTATTGATGGAATAGAAAAAAGAGTTGCAAAAGATAAATACATAAATAGCGCAGAGCTTAATAAGATTTTAAAGCAGGAAATACAGAATGTACTGATAGATTCTCCCGGCGACACTTCCTATAAAGATTATGAACTTCCAAAACAGAAGCCTCATGTAATACTCGTTGTTGGCGTAAATGGCGCCGGCAAAACGACTACCATCGGTAAACTGGCACATAATTTCACCTTAGCCGGCAAATCCGTTTTGTTGGGTGCGGCAGACACTTTTCGTGCGGCGGCTGTTGACCAGCTCAATATATGGAGCGAGAGAGCGAAAGTACCTATTGTGAAACATGCTATGGGCGCAGACCCCAGTGCCGTTGCTTTTGATACGGTGCAAAGTGGGATCGCAAGAAATTCGGATGTAATAATAATTGATACTGCCGGCCGCCTGCATAATAAAATCCACCTGATGGATGAACTTAATAAAATAAAGCGCTCCATCAGTAAAGCGTTGCCAGATGCACCGCATGAAGTATTACTGGTGCTTGATGGCAGCACGGGCCAGAATGCACTCGAGCAGGCAAAACATTTTACAGCAGCAACGGAGGTTACAGCACTCGCAATAACCAAACTTGATGGAACTGCAAAAGGCGGAGTTGTTCTTGCAATTGCCGACCAATTTAAAATTCCGGTGAAATTTATTGGAGTGGGTGAGAAGGCTACAGACTTATTGGTTTTTGATAAAAAAGAATTTGTTGATAGTTTATTTGAAGGGGTTAAGGATTGATTGGTTAATGGGTTATTGGTTGAATAGTTGATTCGTTGATAGGTTAGTGGTTGATTAGTTAAACGGTTAATAGATACATACTTAATTCTGTAAAGAATCCTATGGAATTTAATTCGTGTAATTCGCAGAATTCGTGCCCAATAAGATCGGAAGAGCGTCGTGTAGGGAAAGAGTGTGTTGACATGGGTGTAGA
>JBBPZF010000732.1:0-5028 GCA_038199105.1 Chitinophagales bacterium
GTGAAATTTAACTGCCACTAACAAATAAGACTTCGTCGGGCACGTAGTGCCTACGATGAAGTCTCCTGTTGTACGGAACCGGTGTTTGATCTTGAAGGGACTATGGGTTTTGAGTTGAAAGGGTGTGGGCGATGCGGTTAAGGGGTAGTGTTTTCGTTTAAGGTATATCGTTAGTTTTTAATAACCCTACCTTTCGCGCAAGCATATCCTAAATTGAAATCTTTCACCCTACCTTTCGCGCAAGCATATCCTAAATTGAAATCTTTCACCCTCCTATTCATCCTTAACGATTTTTTTGCGTTCGTAAGTTCCAATTCAAAAACAAAGCATCTGTTCTCAAATCCAGAAAAAACAAAAAATCGTTAATATCTGGCAACCCCACTGAAGCCACTTTTTAAATAACATTTTAAAAGTGAATGCTCATGAAAAAATACCTGGCAATTTCAATATTTATTAGTATTGGATTTTATTCCTACGCCCAAAAAAAATCTCAATTAAATTCACCAACGGGTTCATTTCCAACAATAAAGATTAAAAGCGAGCCTCGCTTTTATCTCAGTGTTCATGGCGGATATGCGCTTTCGCTCGGAAGCACTTTTAAATTTTATCCTGATAATATATCCTCCATTGCTGTGACCGCGCTTGATAATACACCACCGATAAAAGAAATAAAATACAAAGAAGACTCTAAAGGCCTTGGAGATGGCGCAAGAGTTGGAGTTGGAATTTCATATATAATAAATGATTTTTTAAATGTTGGTATGGATATAGATTATTTCAAAAGCAGCATCAGCAAAACACGGGATTCATCTTATTACAGCAACCAGGTATTACCTAACAATGTAGATGAAGTGACCTATAATGAACAATATAAAATTTCTTATACTACTTCGCTTTTATCGTTTTCACCCAACATAACATTCAAAGCGATTGCACGCCCGAAATTTTTTATTTATAATAAACTGGGAGCGATTGTTATTTTTCACCCATCAAGTATTCAGCACGAAACTTTAAATGGAAATTATAAGTTAGGCTGGCAAGGATTTTACAGGGATTCAGCAGTATCCACACAAAAAACATACGACTGGGGAATTCGCAATCCTGCTTTTGGATTTATGGGCGGCATAGGCGCCCAGGCAAAAATCACTGAAAAAATAAGGGCTTACGCTGAACTGCAGTTTACCCACATCATTTTCAAAGTAAAAAACAGGTTACTTACCGATTTTAAAATGGATGGCACTGAAATGCTAAGCACACTATCTCAAAGCGAAAAAGAAATTGTTTTTGCAAAAAGTTATACAAGCAACAATGCAAATTCAAACCCCAATAATCCAACGGTTGCTATATACCAAAAATTTCCTATTACATTCGCCGGTTTGCAAGTAGGTGTGGTATATCGCTTTTAGCAGAGGTTATTGCATAAGCATGTTTATACTTTAGCTGATTAATTTTTAAATATTATGGGATCAGATTATTACGAAGAAACAAAAAGATTAAAAACAAGGTTCACCATTGTTTACATAGGCTCTATTGTATTGATTGCACTCTTTTTTGGTGCATGGTGGCTTTATCATTCTTCCTCAGATGAAAGTCCGCAGGTAATTAATTCCCAGGAGAACGCTGAGCAAACGGCCTTATTGAACATGGATCAGACACTTCATGAAGGCCTGATGAACCTGGATGGATTTAATATTAGCTATTCAAAATTACTTGCTGAATCCGCTGACAGTACAGCGCTGGATAGTGTGAATAACTTAATCAATACATCGCAAATAGCTTTTAGCAGCCTCGTTGATAAAATGTACAGTCAAAGAAATATTTTTAAAAATCCTTTGAATGCTAATAAAGCCGATAGCATTATTTATGCTTTTATTTCATCCCTTAATTCACAAAAAGCCGACAACGCCTTGCGAATGGCTTTCTCCGGCAAAGATATAAATTTAGAACGTGACAGCTTTGCGACGTTTCAATCACAGATGGATATGCAGACAAAGAACGACTCTATTATGAATCTTCGCGATCAACTGAAATCTAAAAACCAGTTCAACAGGAACAGTTTTCCAGCCGCACAGGGTTTGCAAAATAATTCAGAGATTGAATCTCTCCAGGCAAATATAAAAGCGCAAAAAGATAGTCTCGAAAATCTAATCGCACAATACAATTCAGTTACGAAAGACAATCAAAACTTAACAGCTCAACTTACTAAACTTAAGCTAAGCCCTGCCAAAGCTGATGTTGCTGAATCGGCCGATAAAGTGAAGTCACTGAATGATAAGATTGATGATTTGTATGCAGAGCTTTCGTTAGCAAAAATTGATTGTAACCTTACAAGGGCAAATGGAAAAGATATTATTTATAACTCCAGGCAGCGCAGGGATTTGCTGCAGGAATCTCTCACTTCTTTAAAGAACTTAGCCAACTCCGACAATCCTGTAATACAAAGAATGGTAAAAGAAAAAATGCAATTGCTGCAAAATATCGCGGCTACTGTTAGAGACTAAGAATGGGATTACATAGTAAGTTATAAGCAATTTGTTTTGACGTACACTTAAATTTAGAACTTACTCTTATCCGATTTTAGAATAAACCCATACTCTGCATCCAACTTTTGCAGAGCTCCATCCACTCGCCGGTGGACGTGGGGTTATGCATACCAAAGCCATGCCCGCCGCTTTTATATAAATGCATTTCCGCAGGTATCCTGTATTTAAGCAATGCCGTATAGAACGAGATGCTGTTCATTACCGGCACTACATTATCATCGGTCGCATGTACAAGAAATGTTGGCGGTGTACTTCTGTTCACCTGCAGTTCATTGGAGAAAGAATTCCGCAAAGACACTTCCGGGTTTTTACCGATCAACTGGTCTCTCGAGCCAATGTGCGCAATGCTATCCTGGAAGCTGATGACAGGATAAATAAATATAGAAAAGTCAGGGCGCAAATTTATTTTATCTGCATTCTCAATATAGCTTTTTTGAAAATGTGTTGCCGCGGTTGATGCGAGATGCCCACCCGCAGAGAAGCCCATGATGCCAACTTTATCTATATCAATATTCCACTCTTTTGCATGCATACGCACCATTTGTATGGCTCTTTGTGCATCCTGCAAAGGGCCAATGTTTTTATCAACCATTGAGGAGTCGTGTGGTATACGATATTTCAAAACAAAAGCTGCTACACCGAACTCATTGAATTTTCTTGCCACCGCATAGCCTTCTTTCACAATAGAATTTACCCAATAGCCGCCACCGGGGCAAATGATAACCGCCGTTCCATTTGCCTTTTCTTTAGGCGGTAAATAAATGGACAATGTGGGTGTTGAGATCAAGCCTACAATAGTATCGCCATTACTTTGCGGCGTCCAGCTTTCTTTGGTAGCATAGGGTTTGCTGTTCGGAATATTTCCTTCATACAAAGCAATTGTTTGTTGCGCTTCTGTGTGTTGCATACAAGAAATTATTAGCCCGGATAATATGAGTATTTTTTTCATGAAATAAATGTAAGGCTTACAAAATATATTAAGCAAATAACACCTGTTTAATTTGTAAATAATTGCATTTCAACTTTACTCCTTAAGGTCAATTTCCACTTTTGCATTCTTTTGCTCCGAAGAAGATATATGCACTTCATAGCGTTTACCATTGGCCGTTATAATCATTAGCGAAGTGTTGGGGGGAATGGAGCCAAGATTATTTGCCACCATCACCAATTCATGATGAGGCTGAGCAGCATCCACTTTTACTTCAAAGTGAATGGGTTTATCTGACAGGCCGGCGCGGGAAATTATTAATTCATTGTTATGATAAATAGTAACTGTGTCACCATCTATTTCGCCATTGTCATATAAGTCAATCATTATTTTGCCCGGTTCTGTTTCAATACGTTTTACCACAGGATTATCTCTTGTCAATATCGGTTGGGGAACCGTTTTTGTAATTGGTTTTTCGTCTAAAGGTGGCAGCGGAGTAAGCTGTATGTCTGCCGTTGTTTTTTCCGTAGATAATATGGGTTCTTCCTTTTTTGGTGCCGGTACTTTAATGGTTGATTTCTTTTTTTCAGTCGTTGCCGCAGGAAGGTTATTTATGCTTTTTTCAACCAAAACCGGCTGCGGCTTTATACATTCGCTAAGAGTGATATCGTCCATAGCAAAATCATTACCACAGCCGCCAAGTGTATTGTCTTCCATAATTATTATCAGCGAAGAAACGCCTGGGGGAGTAACAAAATACCCAAAGAATTTTCTCCAGTGCGGCACATCGTTTTGCGATAGCAGGCCGGTGATAAATTCGGCCACCTTTTTACCGGACTGCGCATACAACCTAACGCTTATATTTGGTGGCAAAGGGCTACAACCACCATTTATCCTGCAAACATTTACCATCCATACGCCAAACTGGTAAGTAGTGTTTGGCTTGAGGCCGTCAACAATTGTATTAAAAAAAATGCCGCCGGTTTCTGAAGCATTTACCAGCATCATGTTTCCGTCATTTGATGTATGATCAGAGTTGAACGTAAGCCAATCATCATTAAAACAATTACTGGTATGAGAAACAAAAGAATAGAAACCATCTTTGGGACAAGTAGTAAAATCGCGTTCGTAATTTGGAAGCCGGTAAAGATTGACATCATTTATATTACCCGCGCCAAAGTCAATGGTGACTGCAGGTGGCAATAGAATGCAATCTCCGGCCTGTGCGTGTGAAGAGTATCCTGCCAAATTTGACATACACAGCAATAAAATTATTCTATGTATAAACAATCTTTGTTTCATAAATTTTTACATGTTCACTTCGATTTTTATTATTTACCCTCACTAATAACCGGGAACGTTTTTGTCCTTTGAAGTTACTGCAATAGATACATGATAATATACAGTTCCTGATGAACGGCTTATTTCATCGTTCTTCAAAATTTCCGGCCCCCCGGGTGTCATTTTAAATAAAGATTCATGTAGCATAAATTTTCATAAAAAAAAATGAACTTCTCAAGATTTCCCTGTAACTATTTCTTTGTGGAAAAATTTAAA
>JBBPZF010000733.1:0-2973 GCA_038199105.1 Chitinophagales bacterium
AAAGTTGCCCCTGGCTGAATCAAGCCCCTGTAGTATTCCGGCATTTTGTTGTTGTAGGCGTCTACTTCTGCATACACACTTTTATTAATGATATCCTGTACGGTGGTTAATTCATTTTGAAATGAAACTTCCACTTCATTTAGCACTTTACCACCTGCCGTTTCATCAATTATTTTTAGTGTTATCATGGTTGAACTTAAAGAATTAAAATAACAATGCGGAAATAATAATATTAATAAACGAAATGTCCTGGCATTATTGTTTGAAAGGATAGAGAACACTGGAAAGAATTCATTTCGCACCTCTCAAAATATGAAGACTGACATAAAGAATACCTTGACGATGTTTAAGATGGAATACACTGGAATTGAAACTCAAATATGAAAAAATATAAATCAATTCTTTTCGATCAAACGCATACCCTGAAAATTTTAAAGACTCTATAAAATCTATTCAAAAATTTCCAGGCGATAAGGATTGTTTAAGTTATTTTGAAGCGATTGAAAAAGTTGATCCTTACGATACCCTTCAACCAAATTGGCACTTATTCATGCCCCAATTCAAGAAAGATTTTCATCAGGAAAACTTTATAAAAACAACAGAAGGTGAATTTAAAATTCTCACAACATGGATAAATTATGGTCGTGAAATGTCGGGTGGGACAACCGCGAGGCAGAAGGGCATGATGCACAAAACTTAGCATTTATGTTATTTGGTCTGTAATCGCACGATAACAAATTTTATTATCATAGACTTTTTATAATTTTATTTTTGTATCTGCACTGCCGGAAGGCAAGTTGTCGTTATTTGTTCTCTTGCCTTTTGGGAGACTAATAGATATTTTTATTCCTAAGAGTGTATGTTTGCAGGAGTGGTAATTTGTAGGAATTATAATACTTTACCCCACTTTTGCGTTATCTTTATAGCCAAATTCTTTTGGACCGGGGTGTCCCCGATCGGTAAAAGGTCAAGACTTCGTTCTTGACTTTTTGCTTTTAAGGATATATCCTTAAACCGTCTAAGCCTCCGTTTGTTCTGTAAATTTTAGGTTCTAAAACATCAAAAGCCGGATTTGCCCTGTTGGGTTCTATAACATAACGGGCAATCGGATAAGCGACCAAATCTGCTAATTGCAGGCCGTTAATATTTTCTTTCTTGTTTTTAAAGGTAAAAGTGGGATTACATTTAGCGACTTCCTCTGCGGTTAATTTTCCTGTGCCCTTACCTGTAATTCTTTGAAAGTGATCATCTAATTGTTTGTCTTCCCTTTTACCTCTTTTTTCTATCACAATCGAAAGATTGGCTTCTGCTTCCATTCCATTTAGTGCCATTATTGCCTGTTCGATTACAAAGGATAAAGCAACTTCATAAACATCATCCTGTAGCTTGCCAAATTGTTCTATGAACCTATCTTTCTGAATAGCTGATGCTATTATGGTATACGATGAACCGGCAATAATTTTATTTAGTTCTTCATAAAAATATTTCTTTATGCCGAGGTCAAATAATTTTTGAAATTCCTTTTCACATTTGCGAATATCCCTGGAATGAAATATAACTTCTTTATTACCCCAAATGGAATGCTTCAATATGTTTATAGCCTGCCTTACTATTTCATAATCTTCTTTTTTTATAAGCACACCACATAATAAGAATACAGGAAAATCTGTATCAATTTTAGTTAACCCGTGATCGCCACTTTCGTCTATGAAGAAACAATACTTCATTATTTTGCTTACTGCTTGAGTTTATTGAGATTTCTGCCTGTATGTTATCTATAAGTACAAAAAAGCCATTTCTCCCAAAGGCTTCCAGTGCAGTAAAAAGCTGTTGCTCTGCATCAATTTTTTTTCTTTGCTTTAGTTTGAAACCATTCAAAGTTGCCCCTGGCTGAATCAAGCCCCTGTAGTATTCCGGCATTTTGTTGTTGTAGGCTGCTACTTCTGCATACACCCTTGTATTAATGATATCCTGTACGGTGGTTAATTCATTTTGAAATGAAACTTCAACTTCGTTCAGCACCTTACCCCCTGCGGTTTCATCAATTATTTTTAGTGTTATCATAGTTGAACTTAAAGAATTAAAATAACAATGTGGAAATAATAATATTAATAAACGAAATGTCCTTGCATTATTGTTTGAAAGGATAGAGAACAATGGAAAGAATTTATTCGCACCCTCTCAAAATATGAACACTGGCATAAAGAATACCTTGACGATGTTTATGATTGAACACATTGGAAGTTGAAACTCAAATATGAAAAAATAAAAATCAATTCTTTTGGATCAAGGTGGGCAAAACCTACATCGGTGGGGAAAGACTTTTATTTAGTTGATTGGAAGTACTTTTTTTGTTATATAGTTTTCCGTTGCTACATTTAACGATGCTGACAATTCCAGTGGAAGAGTTCAAAATGCAATTAAATCCCGATACTGATGTTGTAAAAAGCTGGACGTGGTTTATGTCCTTCTTATCTGTCGATGCGTGGCAAGAACGAAAGCTTGCGATTGAACAAAGAATTACTATTGAAGAAAAAACCGGGGAGCCATTTTCTGAATCTTTGGATAAAGGAACGTTATTAGCTATTCATGACGATCAGATTGGGTGGTACCTATATCTAACAGAAATGTTTCTTAAAGAACCTCATAAGTATGAATTTTTTCAGGGAGCAAGGGTTATACCCATTTTCAAACGATTGGGGCAAGATTTTGACCTGCTCATCAATATTGCAGATATCAAGCAAAAAGTAGAAAACTTGATTTGCGTTCGAAAATCGGAGGCCGATGCAATGTTGTTTGAAATACTTACAGCATTAGCCTGGGTAAGGAATGGCTGGCGTGTAAGTTTTCTAAAAGAAAGCAAAACAGGAAAAATGCCAGATCTATTTGCAAAAAAAGCAGATAGAGAATTTTACATTGAGTGCAAAAGACAAAGAAAAACTTCGGATTACACATATAGAGAGACAAAGAAAC
>JBBPZF010000734.1:0-2603 GCA_038199105.1 Chitinophagales bacterium
GGCAAAGCTGCATAGCGGCAAAGCGCTTCATTGTTGTAGATAAAGTATATGACGAATTTGTTTCAAAATTTACTGCCGGGATAAAAGATTTAAAATCTGGCTCCCCTTTAGCTGAGGTTACGCAAATAGGCACGCTTGCAAGAAAAGATTTGGCCGAACAGCTAAATGAACAAATTCAAACCTCAGTGGAGCAAGGAGCTAAAATCCTCACTGGCGGTAATTTTAAAGATGCCTATTTTGAACCGACGGTTATGGTAAATATTACGATCAATATGCCGGTATTCCAGCAAGAAACTTTCGGACCGGTAGCTCCAATAATGCGAGTAAAAAGCGAAGCGGAAGCATTTGCGATCGCGGGAAAAACAAATTTCGGCCTGGGCGCAACCTTGTTTACTGCTGATATAGAAAAGGCCCGAAAGAAGGTAAGTAAGATAGCAGATGGCTCATTCTTTATAAATGATTTGGTAAAGTCGGATCCTCGATTGCCCTTTGGAGGTACCAAACGTTCCGGCTATGGCCGCGAATTGTCCAGGGAAGGAATGCTTGAATTTGTAAACATCAAAACAGTGTATGTACACGAGTAACTAAATAATTTTATGCTTCCTTTTATAAACTAAAACTAACATTTTCCATCCCCATTCTTACCAAATACTAAATAGGGTGTTTTTAAAGTCTATGAAGAGTAAAACACCCTGCTAAATAGGTGCAATAGACCCTTGCGAAATTTCAAGATGTTTTAGAAATTTGTATTGTTGATGTTTAGCAGATTTTATTTTTTAACCCAAAGAGTACACGTCGATATAGATTTCATTTCTCCATAAGTTTTTAATACAAGCCTAATGTTTCGAGGCATTTCTATCTAAAAATAGAAAAGAGTGTAATTGCGTTGATGCAATTAAAATTCCTGAAAGCAAAACAAAAGCTATAGACTGATAAAATTGTATAAGAATCTCCCAATTGCTTTTTTTTATTATCAGCGGCCAACCGTCCGAACATCTTTTAAAATTCAGTCTCCTTGTATGTAATACAATTTTAGCCCATGATATGTGTGGCACGTGAATTATTTAACTACATCAACAGAATTTTATAAAACCGGAGTAAGCTGAAAATCCATAATAAAGAGTAAGCAAAAAAAACTTTTAAAATGAAAAAAGTAACAAAAATAACCTGGCGCATTCAAACAGGTAATCAGTGGTGGAGCGGCACCGATACTGAAGTTGATATGGAAATATACCGCGATGGTACGCTACTGCAAAAGCTTCGTCTTGAACCTGGTCGCACTTCACGTCTTAACCGGAACGAGCAGGCAACTTACTTTTGGGAATTTGTAAATCACTCAGGAATAGGGGTTAGCATATCAGGATTTACGCCTCCCTATTATGAAGAATTTCCTGCTGATATTTTCGGTCATTTAAAAGTAAAATTTATTGCGCGGGGGGATGATGCCTGGGAGAAAGTATCAATTAATAGTACAGTATGCAGCGGTGACATTCGTAGCGTGCCAGGAACTATAGATTCACTTTATTGGCAAGAACACCGGGATGAATTGGCTTTTACCCGGGATATAGTGCTGAGCACCGATAGCAATGAAGGGTTTACATCGCTTACTATAAATTATTAATTCCTATTTTAAATAAACAAAAAGGCAGCAACTGCCGGATAGTCTACCAATCTTTAAACTTTAAAACAATGAAACACATTACAGCAGAAACACTTGCAGAAATGATCCCACAAGATGCCGGATATAATTTCAATAGTGTGCATGAAAAAAGGACTTCTAAAATTGTTCTTGATGTTTTGAAAAGCAATCTTCAAAACTATTCTTTTAGTGAAATAGAACAGGCTTATTATAAAGCCACCAACTACGTCCGCTACACATCAACATGGCACAAATTTTTTTGCATTATCTTAAGTCATCTTCCCGGCAAATGGGCGAAGCTTGCTAATAATCCCGGCATCAATGCAAGCACTATGTTTCTTTTAACCAATGGAACGGTATTATGTCAACAGGCCAATGATCGCAGGTGGAGAAAATTAAAACCGGATTCTTTTGGCAGTTATATTAATGGAACATGGAGTGATATTTCTCCATCAAATGATCAGCGCATGTATTATGCATCAACTGTATTATCTGATGGCAGACTGATCGTTTGCGGCGGTGAATACTCAGGCACAAATACAGGGGTATGGACCAATAAAACCGAAATCTATGATCCTGTTGCAGATACCTGGAAAGAAATAAACCCACCAACAGGATGGAACAATGTAGGTGATTCGCCTTGTGTATTATTTCCTGACGGACGTCTCTTTATAGGAAAATATAATGAAACCAAAACTGCTATCTACAACCCTATAAATAATGCATGGACAGCCGGGCCCAACAAACCTTCATCTTCTTCGGAAGAAAGCTGGGTGCTGCTTCCTGATAATACAGTTATTTATGTTAGATGCAATTCCTCACAACGGGCTGATAAATATATAATCGCGACTAATACATGGGTTGATGGAGGCACATTGCCACAAAATATTATCGAACTGTCATCAAGTGAAATAGGCGCTGCAGTATTATTAAATAATGGCAGAACATTATTCGTGGGTGCTAA
>JBBPZF010000735.1:0-2480 GCA_038199105.1 Chitinophagales bacterium
AAAGATAATTATTGGGATTATACACGCTATTCAGAATTTGAAAAGGCAAATGGATTATTGATGCCATCTGTAAGAAAAGGTTATACAGCAGATTCCTTAAATATGCCTGGTAAATTAATTTCTGAAAGCAGGCATTTTAATATTGTGTTTGACAAAGAATTTCCTGCTGATCATTTTAAAAGAAAGAATGACTAATGATCCGCCAAAGATTTTGATAGCCGGTGTGGGCAACGAATTGCGGCAGGATGATGCTTTTGGTGTTTTACTTGCACATAAGCTGCAACAGGAAACTTCATTTCCCCCTTCAGTAAAAATAATGGAGATTGGTTCAGGTGGAATTCATCTGGTACAGCAATTATTTGATAAGTACGATGTATTGATTTTACTGGATATTGTAAAGTGGGGAGGCGCAGCCGGAACCATCCATTTTAAAGAAGTAGAAGTAAAAGACATCAATCAATTGCCAGCCGAAGAAAAAAATGATTTCCTGGCAGATATGCATTACATCAATCCACTTAAAGCGTTGATGATGGCAAAGGCAATAAACGTTTTACCAAAGCAGGTTTTATTTTTGGGGTGCGAATCTGAACAACATGAAGAAATAGGCATCGGATTAAGTGAAGCTGTTGAAAATGCTGTTACACCCGCTTTTGATAAAATAAAATCATGGATAACCGATAGAATGAAATGACAAAAACTAACAAAAAATGGAAAGCATCAGCAACTGTTGTGGAGAGAGGTACGTAGAAAACATTTTCATAACCGGATTTTTGCCACATTGGATGAGGTAGAAAATACACTGCAAAAAGCCTTGAATGAATAGCATCGCAACAAGCCAGACATTCAAAGTCTATCATTAAGATATATTCCTCATTAATAATTTTGATAGCGGTTTATTATAAGGCCTGACAGAGCAGATATTGAAAAGTTCAACTCTAATTTCAGGTTGATGTTAGGTCATATCAACCAACAGGAGAGTGAGGAAAACATGAAGGGCCATGTGATGGACCTTTTAAAGAACAGTTACTTGCATTCTGACTACCATGTGGCAACCAAAGGTAGCAACCTCGCTCCCGAATAAATACAAATAATTGAAAGCTCCATTAAGTGATCAGCATAAAAAGACAATCTTTACTTTTATAAAAAATAATCGCCAATGAAATGGATAACCCGTGAGCATCCTAAAATTGATCGCATGGCTTGTCCCTGGCTTATAAAGAGATTTATAGATAAGGATGCTGAAATTATTTATGCGCCTTTTGATAAGGTTATTGAGGATGCAAAAAAATTAAACGCAATTCCTTTCGATTTCCCCGGAGTTGAGTTCACACACTACAATGATGAATGCACCTTTGATTTTTTTTTGAAAAAATATAAAATAAATGATAAGGCGCTCCATACAATCGCATCAATTGTAAGAGGCGCTGATACAGACAGGCACGAACTTGCAAAAGAATCACCGGGTTTGTGGGCCATTTCTGCCGGGCTTGCCCATAATTTTAAAAATGATTATGAATTATTACAAAGCGGAATGCTTATTTACGATGCGCTTTATAGCTGGGCAAAATATTTGCAAAATGTAAAGCATACTCAACAGCCTTTTGAACATTTGCTGCTGGATGTTTTTAATAAATACATAAAAAAACAAAAAGGTAAAAAAATTCCTGCGTGGGCAAAAGAAATGAAAGAGATTATCCAGGACCAGATTGATACCAACCTTACTTTAAGTTTAAAGGAAATTTCTAAAGACCTGAAAGTACATCCATCATATTTGTCCAGAGAATTTTCGAGGTACTTTGAAGACTTATCGTTTGGTGAATATATTCGCAAACTAAGAATAGAAAAAGCAATTCACTTAATGCAATCATCAGATTATTCTTTAACCGAGATTGCTTACTTAACGGGCTTTTCAGATCAAAGCCACTTCACAAGAATTTTTAAAAAACATACCGGTAAAAATCCTTCCATCTTTAAAAAACTTTGAAAAAAAGTAATCCTCGTACAAAAGGTTAATTCTGTTCTATTTAGTTTCCTGTAGCCGTTCTACTTTTGTTATTTTACGGGCAACTACATGAAAAAAAATTACTTATTTCTTTTAATATTTCTGTCTGTGTCTTACAGTTCAGATGCAGAGGCAATAGCATTTAAGCCAATATCTTTAAAAGCCTTTGTTGATTCTCCAGGTGTAAGAAAAATAAATACACAAAATAAAGCAGCCATCTACGCACCCTTTCAGGGCAAGAAAACTTTTTGTGCATACGGCAGTGAATCAAAATACATTGTCACAATTAAGGGAAATAATGTACTTATAGTTACCGGCAAAATCAAAATAACAGGTACATTTAAAAAGGATAAACTATTTACCAACGACCCGGACGAAATAGAGTATAGAAAATTTGCCGGCAAATATAATTATGGTAAATATTATGTTATAGGTGCTGATTATTTTAGCATACTTAATTCAGAAAACGGCGAGTACA
>JBBPZF010000736.1:0-3248 GCA_038199105.1 Chitinophagales bacterium
AAAATCATCAACCAAAATTAATGCTATGAACGTAAAAACATTTCTTAAGGTTCTACAAGTATTCCTCTTTAGCACACTCCTCATTTTTTTTACGGCCGATGCTTTTTCGCAAACCAGGAAAGTGGCTGGAAAAGTAGTAGACCAAACCGGCAATGGTATTGCGAACGTTACCGTAACCATAAAAGGTTCTAGGGTAGCCACCCAGACAGATGCTACCGGTAATTACTCCTTAGAAGCAGCTGAAAATGTCGTACTGGTATTTTCATCAGTTGGATATACAACCAGCGAAGTGACAATCAAAGGAAAAAATTTGGTAAATGTTGCTTTAGTAAGCCAGGCAAACAAGTTAAACGAAGTAGTAGTAGTAGGTTATGGAACACAACGCAAGGTTGACCTGACAGGTGCTGTGGCTTCCATATCACGAAAGGATTTTGTAAACAAACCGTTTACAAGCCCTGACCAGATTTTAGGAGGTAGGGTATCGGGAGTAAACATTTCTAACAGGAGTGGAGACCCTGGCGCACCTATAGATGTAAGAATCCGTGGTATTGGAACCACCGGCAGCAACCAACCGCTTTGGGTAATAGACGGTGTGCCCATTGTACAAACATCCAATATCACAGTTAATACCGGTTCATCTACAGAAACCAATCCGCTTGCAGGCATCAGTAGTAGTGATATTGAATCTATAGATGTTTTGAAAGATGCCTCTGCTGCTGCAATATATGGCGCAAGGGCGGCTAATGGTGTTATCATTGTAACTACAAGGCGGGGCAAAGAAGGAAAAACTTCTCTTACCTATGATGGATATGTGGGATCGCAGTTTGTTCCAAATGACAGGCGATTCGATTTGCTAAATGTAGATCAGTACCTGGCACTGCAAAGTGAATTAGGGCGTGATCTTTCCCAATTTAAAGGCAAACCCTTTGTTGATTGGCAAGATGCCATTTTTCAAAAAGGAAATGTTAACAGCCATAATTTAAACATTAACGGCGGATCGCAAAATGCTACTTTTAGTATAGGTGCCGGTTATCTTACCAATGCAGGTGTGGAACTGGGCCAGAAATTTAAGCGTCTTTCTTTTAGAGCAAGTTCTGACATCAACGTAGGGAAATATTTAAAATTTGGTGAATCCCTTATAGTGAGTGCTGTTGATAGAACTACACAGTCAGAAAGTGGTTTGTTCGCTGCACAGAGTGCTTCTGCCAATGCTCCTTATTATGCCATCTATGATCCGGCGGGGCCATTGGGGTATAACATTGAAACAGATGCTACACACAGGCCGAGTGCTGCCGGCACTAACTATGTATGGAGGTCAGATACCAGGGTGAATGAAACCCGTATCAAGAGCAAGAAATTATTGGGCTCTTTTTATGGTGAAGCTGAACCTATTGCCGGATTAAAATACAGGTTAACTGCCGGAGTAGATTATAACGTTGGAGACGGCACTTTTTTCCAGCAAGCAGAAAATTTTGGGCAGGAACAAAGAAGATCATTATTGGTGCAGGAAAGGCCCCTGGAATTAACCACCAATATTGCTCAAACGCTTACTTACCACAAAGTCATCAATAAACATGATTTTACCATATTGACCGGTTATGAAGGCACTTCATTTCAATACAATAAAATGAGGATACAGGGAAGTAATTTGTTTAATACTGCTATCCAGCTACCTTCTGTTGCGTCAACTGTTGCCTCCGCTAATGAAGCAGACCATTGGGCTATACAGGGTTTGCTAGCACGGGTGTTTTACTCGTATGACAATAAATACCTTTTCACATTTAATATGCGGCGGGATCAATCAAGCAGGTTTCCGGAAAAAAACCGGTCGGGTTACTTCCCTTCTTTCTCCCTTGGCTGGAGGGTGAGTGATGAAAAGTTTATGAGAGATCAAAAGCTCTTTTCTGATCTTAAGATCAGGGGAAGCTGGGGTGAATCCGGTAACCAGTTTACAGGAACAAATTTTGGGTACCTGCCTTCCCTCGCCACCACCATATTTTATGTAATAGGCGCAGGACAAACCATCGTGCGTGGGCCTGCACCGGTAGTATTTGCAAACGGCAATATTAAATGGGAAAGAAGTGCCCAGACGGATGTTGGAATTGATGCCACCCTGCTTGCAGGGAAAATAGATATCACCTTCGATTATTTTAATAAAACTACCAATGATGTATTGTTAAGCCTGCCAATTCCTTACACATCCGGTTATTTTCTTCCGGCAGATGCCAATCTTGGCCAAATAAAAAATACCGGAATTGAGTTAGCAACAAATTACCGTAATAGTATTGGTAAATTAAGATACAGTATCGGGGGCAATATCACATTTGTAAAAAACAAAGTAGTGAACCTGGGAGAAATTCCTGAAATTATAACAGGTACCGGTGGCGCACAAACGCACCGCACCTCTGTGGGAGAATCTTTAGGATATTTCTATGGATATAAAACCGATGGCATCTATCAAAACGCCAGTGAAGTAGCCAAAGCGGTACCCGACGCTTTTGCTGCAAGCACTCAGCCCGGAGATATACGCTTTGTAGATGTAAATGGTGATGGCAAAGTAGATGCAGGGGACCGTACTAAAATCGGAAGTTCTATTCCAAAATTTTATTATGGTGTTAACTTGTCTGTTGCCTGGAAAGGATTTGATGTAAGTGCATTTTTACAAGGTGTTGGCGGCATTGACATTTATAATGGGGCAGGCCAGGCATTAAAGAGTATGAACAGCGGAAATAATCAACTTGCATCTGTATTAGGCCGCTGGCATGGTGAGGGGACCAGTAATACCATTCCACGGGCTTCTAATGATGATCCAAATGGTAACAACCGGTATTCTGACAGGTGGATAGAAAGAGGAGATTACCTGCGGATTAAAAATTTGCAGTTGGGATATACCATTCCTTCTGCAAAAATCAGTAACATTACCAGGGAAGTTATTTCTGCCTCAAGATTTTATATAGGTATCAACAACCTTGCAACTTTTACCAGGTACACTGGGTACGATCCTGAAGTGACGAGGGGATTCAGTTTTCAGAAAGGTGAATTTGCCCTGGCTAATGGACAAGACGCAGGTGGCTCTCCACAACCCACTGTTGTTCAATTAGGATGGACACTTACCTTTTAGATCAACTATTGAACATAAATTAAATTGAACATAAATTAAAAATATTGATCACTTATTTAACTAAGAAAATGAAAAAATCACTTTATATAGCAGGGTTTCTTGCAGCAGTAATTGTGACAATCCTGGT
>JBBPZF010000737.1:0-3367 GCA_038199105.1 Chitinophagales bacterium
ATGGTAATGTATAATATCAATATCCGCTAAAGAAGAGTGATATGAAGTGAAGAGTAAGCGGCAGATAAAAAAATTATTATGAATGGTAATTCTGCTACCGCAAAATGCAGAGATTAATAAAAGTAAAAGGTCCAAAAGTCCCTTTAGGGATTTAGGGTAAAAAAAATCATCATGGCTTTAAGAAAATACAAACCGGCAACCGCAGGAACACGCTGGAGAATTGGTAATGCTTATGCTGAAGTAACTACTAATGTTCCTGAGAAAAGCCTGGTAGAAAAAGTTCATCATTCTGCTGGCCGAAATTCACAGGGTCGCAGGAGTATGCGATATCTTGGAGGCGGACATAAAAGAATGTACCGTATTATTGATTTCAAAAGAGATAAAAAAGATATTCCAGCTACAGTAAAAACGATCGAATACGATCCGAATCGCAGCGCATTTATTGCTTTGATTGTGTTTGTTGATGGCGAAAAAAGATACATAATTGCACCGCAGGGTTTGCAGGTTGGTGGTAGCATTATAAGCGGAGACGCTGTTGCGCCTGAATTGGGAAATGCTTTGATGCTGAAAAATATTCCTCTCGGTACAGTAGTTCATAATATTGAAATGCAACCCGGCCAGGGCGGTAAGCTTGCAAGAAGTGCGGGCTCATCTGCGCAACTTGCAAATAAGGAAGAGAAATATGGCGTATTAAAAATGCCAAGTGGTGAGCTTAGAAAGATTTTGATTAATTGTTACGCAACGGTTGGTGTAGTTAGTAATAGTGATCACAACCTGGAGAGCATGGGTAAAGCAGGAAGAAACAGGTGGAGAGGTATTCGTCCGAGAACGAGGGGTGTAGCAATGAACCCGGTTGATCACCCGATGGGCGGTGGTGAAGGAAAAGCGTCTGGTGGTCACCCAAGGAGCAGGACTGGTAAATATGCTAAAGGACAAGTAACACGTACCCGCGGCAAAGGATCAGATAAAATGATCATACAAAGGAGAAATGGTAAGAAGTTACCGAAGAAGTAGAAAGATAGGAGGAAGAAACAGGTTTTTAAATCGTACATCTAAAATCGAACATATAATATGGCTCGTTCAGTAAAAAAAGGTCCTTACGTAGAAGCTAAGCTTGAGAACAAAGTGCTTGGCATAAATGAAGGAACTAAAAAAAAAGGTGTGATAAAAACATGGTCGCGTCGTTCAACAATAACACCCGACTTTGTAGGCCATACGTTTGCTGTACATAATGGGAATAAATTTATTCCTGTATATGTAACAGAATTCATGGTGGGACACAAACTTGGAGAATTTGCGCCAACAAGAAACTTTAAAGGCCACTCAAGTAAAAAGATCGCGTAAGGAATCATATCAGCTATTACATGCTGAGCTTATAGAAAAAAAGAAACGAATTTAATACTTCACCAGATATTTTCCCTCTCCTCTGGAGAGGGGTTGGGGTGAGGCCAAAAATGATACAATGGAAGCAGTAGCTAAACTTAATAATTATCCAACTTCTCCCCGCAAGATGCGTTTGCTGGCGGATTTGATACGCGGCATGGAAGTAGAAAAGGCTTTAGGAATTTTACAATTCAATCCTAAACATCCGGCTGTGCCAATGTTTAAATTATTAAAGAGCGCAATCAATAATTGGGAGCAGAAGAATACTGATGAAAAGGTAGAAGATGCAGGGCTTGTGGTGAAAACAATTATGGTTGATTGCGGCAGAGTTATTAAGCGTATGCGTCCTGCACCACAAGGTCGTGGTTACCGCGTCCGCAAGCGTAGCAATCATGTAACCATTATAGTTGATAGTGCAAATCACAGGTCTGCACCTTCAGTAAAAAAAGTAGTTGCTAAAGAAGAAATTGAACCAGTGTTTGAAGAAGCGGAAGTAGTGAAAAGTGAAAAGCCTGTAACTAAAGCTGCTAAAGCAAAAAAGGAAGTAGCACCTAAAAAAGAAGCAATTAAGAAAGCAAAACCTGCTGAAGAAGAAACAGAAAAAAAATCAGCAGCAAAAAATACTAAAAAATAAAAACCGAATATGGGTCAAAAAACAAATCCGATTGGTGCCAGGCTGGGAATTATCCGTGGATGGGATAGTAATTGGTTTGCTAGTCCAAAAGATTATGCAAAAAAGTTGATTGAAGATGATAGAATAAGAACTTATCTTAACGCCCGTATAAATAAAGGCGGTATTGCAAAGATTGTTATTGAACGTACGCTGAACAAGCTAATCATCACTATTCATACTTCCAAGCCGGGAATTATTATCGGTAAAGGTGGTGGCGAGGTTGATCGTATAAAAGAAGAGTTGAAGAAGCTCACCGGCAAGGATGATGTTCAAATAAATATTCTTGAAATCAGGAGGCCTGAGCTTGATGCCAATATCGTTGCGGATACTATTGCAAAGCAAATTGAAAACCGTATCAATTATAAAAGAGCAATTAAAATGTCGATCGCTTCAGCAATGAGAATGGGCGCCGAAGGAATAAAAGTGAGAGTGGGTGGGCGTTTGGGTGGAGCGGAAATTGCACGGAGCGAAGAAATCAAACAAGGCCGTACTCCATTGCATACATTACGTATGGATATTGATTATGCAAATATTTTTGCCCAAACAGTATATGGAAAAATCGGTGTAAAAGTTTGGATTTGTAAAGGCGAAGTACTTGCGAAAAGAGATTTGAATCCTAACATAATTGCCGGCGGTGGTAAAGCCGATGGCGATATGCAACAGGGCGATAGAAGAGGCGGATTTGGAGACAGGCGTGGTGGTGGTGACCGTGATCGCGGAGACAGGCGTGGCGGTGGCGGGGGAGACAGAAGAGGCGGCGGTGGCGCACAAAGAGGAGGGAGGAGATAATTTTAATTAATGCAATATCAAGTGTTATTGCGAAACGATAATTTTCAAACGAAGTAAAAAATGTTACAGCCAAAAAGATCGAAGCACAGGAAAATGCAGAAAGGCCGCATGAAGGGTGATACTAAACGCGGTGCTACTATTTCCTTTGGAACATTTGGATTGAAAGCTCTTGAAGAAGTTTGGTTAACCAACAGGCAGATCGAATCAGCCAGGCAGGCAATGACGCGGCACATGAAACGTGAAGGAAACGTTTGGATAAGAATCTTCCCTGATAAAGCGATCACTAAAAAACCAGCAGAAGTAAGAATGGGTAAGGGCAAAGGTAATCCTGAGTATTTTGCTGCTGTTGTTCAGCCAGGTAGGATTTTATTTGAAGCAGATGGAGTTTCATTACAGGTTGCGAAAGAAGCGTTTGAGTTGGCAGCACAGAAACTGCCTATCGCAACAAAGTTTGTTGTAAGAAGAGATTACACAGCATAGGAATTGAAATCAATAACTTTTCGAACTGAAAAGTAAATAAAG
>JBBPZF010000738.1:0-4255 GCA_038199105.1 Chitinophagales bacterium
ATTCCTGATTTGTATCAAAAATATAGCCTGAAAAAATGCCTTATAGAGTAAATCGTTAATAGCAAAATACAAAGGAAAAATATGTTTACCTTCGCAAACAATTTTTTAAAAACGTATCATTATACTAAGAATTTTTTTTAAACGAAGGACCTAATGAAAATATCCGGAATAATTTTAGTT
The DNA here is from genome assembly GCA_038199105.1 of Chitinophagales bacterium. Lineage (GTDB taxonomy): Bacteria > Bacteroidota > Bacteroidia > Chitinophagales > Chitinophagaceae > Ginsengibacter. The sequence goes on from JBBPZF010000738.1 coordinate 181, forward strand.
ATTTTATTTAGTACCTTATGTTTTTGCAGCCAGGTGCATGCGCAGGTTAATATCTTCAACTCAAATGATCTAAGCAATACAAATATTGATGATTACAGCGACGATCAATTAGCTGCTATGTATCAAAAGGCGATTGCATCAGGACTTTCAGAAACGCAATTATATGATGCAGCCGCAAATAAAGGATTACCGGAAAGCGAAATCATGAAATTGCGCAACAGGCTGCAATCTGTAGGTAAATCCAGGCGCCCATTACCAGGTGATATGCCAGTTGATGCCGTTCAGGATACCGGCCAATATAGATTTGACAGTTCCAACTCTTTTATCCCCCTTGAAAAATTTAAAAATGATCAGACCATTTTTGGATCCGAGCTATTCACCAGTAACAGCATGGTATTTGAGCCCAATTTGCGGATACCTGCCCCTGCAGGATATATTCTTGGGCCAGATGATGAAATAGTGGTTTCAATATATGGCTATAGCGAAAAAAAGTATAACCTAAAAGTAAATGAGCAGGGGGATATTTACATACCCAACGTTGGGCCACTTTTTGTAAGTGGGCTAAGTATAGAAGATGCCGGAAAAAAAATAAAATCGAAACTTGCTTCCACCATTTACAGGGCCATTAATTCAGGGCAAACACAAGTACAAATTTCTTTGGGTAAAATAAGAAGTATAAGAGTTACGGTGATCGGTCAGGCAAAAAAACCGGGCACCTTCACGGTTTCATCTTTAACCACCTTGTACAACATGCTTTATTTATGCGGTGGCCCCACGCCGATGGGTAGCTACCGCGATATTGAAATTATAAGGGGAAATAACATAAAAAGAACTGCTGACCTCTACGATTTTTTAGTAGATGGAAATCAAAAAGATAATATTATTTTACAGGAAGGGGATGTCATTAGAATTCCCTATTATAAAAACCGCGTTACCCTTACGGGATATGTAAAGCGTGAAGGGAAATTTGAAATGCTCGACACTGAATCTTTTAAAGACCTGCTGAAATTTTCAGGTGGCTTTACAGATAATGCATATAGGGGTGCGGTAACCGTGGTTAGGATTACCGATAGTGCAAAAAAAATTATTGACCTTTCCGCTGCCGGGTATAACTCATTTAAGGCCGCTGGAAGTGATCAATATATTGTAGGAAAATTGCAGGAAGAATTTGAAAACCGGCTCTTTATTACCGGTTCCATAATACGCCCGGGCGCTTATGAGCTTACTCCCGGTTTTACTGTAAAAGATCTTATTGAAAAGGCGGGAGGGCTTACCGTAGATGCCTACACTCAAAGGGTTTCTGTGTTCAGGTATAGGAAGAATAAAATGCCGACGATACTATCAATAAATCTCGATTCAGTATTTAACTATGGTCAAAGTATTATCCTAAAAAAAGATGATTCGATTGCTGTTCATTCTATTTTTGAATTTAGTGATAAAACTTATATTTCAGTAGAAGGAAATGTAAGAAAACCAGGAATGGTTGAATGGCGTGAAAATTTAACGCTTCGGGATCTTTTACTCTCGGTGGGTGGATTAACAGAATCGGGTGATTCTTCTAATATTGAAATTTCAAGAAGAATAAAAAATGCAAATGTTGACAAAGCAAATCACAATGAAAGTGAGGTTTTTAATATTAATCTTACTGATGAAAATAATTTACCAAAAAAATTATACCTGCAGCCAAATGATATGGTAATTGTGAAAACACTGCCCGGCTATACAAAACAAAGAAGTGTGCTGGTAGTAGGAGAAGTGAAAAGCCCGGGCCGCTACGGATTAGAAAAAAGCGGCGACCGGATTAGTGATGTGTTGGAAAGAGTAGGTGGCTTTAATGCATCCGCCGATAGTAGCTCTATTACTATCCGTCGAAATACGAAATCAAATTTAACATCACTGGAAAGGGAACAGCTTCTTCAAAGAATTTTAAACATAGATAATGACAGCCTTAATCAAAATTCAAGGTTAAAGAATGAACTGTATAAAACCTATGATTTAATTAGCGTTAATCTTGCCACAGCCTTATCTCACCCTGAAAGCTCTGAAAATCTTGCCCTTGAAGAAGGTGATATACTAAGCATAGACAGAAATACGAACCTGGTAAAAATTTCCGGAGAGGTTTATTTCCCTACTATTGTTCCATATAAGGTTAATAAAAGTCTTAAATATTACGTTCAACAAGCCGGCAATTTTACTGCCTTTGCCCGAAAAACAGGTGCTTTGGTTATTCATCCTGACGGCAAAGCAGAATCAGTGAAACATTTTTTATGGTTCAAATTCTATCCATCTGTATCTCCCCGGTCAGAAATTTTTGTACCTCAAAAAGTAAAAAACAACCGTGCCCATATTGGCGCAGGAGAATGGGCGCTGATAGTATCGGCATTGGGTATTGTTGCAAATGTGTTTATAACTGCCACCAAATAATTTAAAGATATCACTATGGCGTTAGAGGAAGATAAATTTGAAAGTTCCATAGAAGAAAAAAGCCTGCCCGTAATCTCCAGTCTCAATAAAATAATAAGAATTCTATTAAAAAAATGGTGGCTGTTTTTAATTGTGGGAATATTAGCGGGAGTTGCAGGAATAATTTATGCAAGTTTGCAAAAGCCAACTTATAAAAGCCGGCTAACTTTTGCATTGGATGATGATAAAGGAAATGGTATAGGAAATTTATTCAACCTGGCTTCTCAGTTTGGTTTTACTGTAGGCGGAGGCAAAGATATATTTGAAGGGGATAACATTCTTGAGATAATGAAAAGCCGCCGGATGGTAGAAAGAGTGCTTCTCACAATAGATACATTTAATAACAAGCCCTATGCTTTAATTGAATATTATCTTGATAAATCGGAAACACGAAAATCAAATCCCAAAATAAAAGATATTCATTTTCCTGCAGGCCAGCTTAAAACTACTTTTTCATACCAGCAAGATAGCCTGCTTTATAGAACCTACTTGAAATTTTCTGATGAATACATTACTGCACAAAGACCCGATCGCAAATTAAGTCTTTTTGAAGTGAACATTATCAGCCCTGATGAAAAACTGACAAAAGATTTTACAGACAGAATCGTCGCTGAGACTAATAATTTCTATATCGAAATCCGTACAAGAAAAGCAAAAGAGACGCTTGAAATCCTTGAAAAAAGGGTAGCAAGCATGAAAGGCAATTTAAATTCAAGTATTACAAATAAAGCCGCAGTACAGGATGTAAATGTAAATCCGGCATTTTCTGAAGCACAAGTGCCGGTGCAGAAACAACAGGCTAACATACAAGTATACGGATCAGCGTATGGTGAAATGTTTAAAAACCTGGAGCTCGCTCGTTTTCAATACCTGAATGAAATACCATTAATGCAGATAATTGATCCAGCAGATTATCCAATGCAAAAAGAAAAGTTAGGAAAATTGAAAACTGGGATTCTATTTGCCATATTTGCAACTTTATTCACCTTGTTAGTATTGGGATTAATTAACTTATTTAGTAATAAAAAATTAAATAATTACGATAAGCTTAAAGATGCAAATATCTAAAGCGGAAGTTTTAAACCGAATTTTAAATTTCATCTACACTTGCCCCAAAAATTTAAATGGATTTATTTATAAAGTTTAAAAAAGATTATTTCAATTACTTAATAAGTATTATTCTTCCTGCTGTCATTTCGGGGCTTTCTATTCCTGTATTCAAACATTTACTTGGCGCTCAGGGGTATGGAAAATTTTCTATCTGGTTAAATGCTATTTTAATAATTACTGCGGTTTCATCAGGGTGGATTACACAAAGCGTCATCAGACTTTTTCCCGCAAGTCCTGACAAACATTCATTTTCCCGTAAGGCAATTAAATTATCAGCACAAACTCAACTCGTTTTTTTTACACCCGTTTTTCTGATTAGCTGGTACATTAGTCATGATGTAATTATGGCAATTTTATGCTCTTTAGTTTTATTAAGTACGGCAATTCAATTTACAATATTACCTGTAATTCAATCAAGCTTTTTATCAAATAAAATTATTACATCTGAAACAATACGTATTTTCACTTATGTAGGTTTTGCCATATTGCTCTTAAAACTTAC
>JBBPZF010000739.1:0-3207 GCA_038199105.1 Chitinophagales bacterium
AAAAGCGGTGCCAACTGCAATTCCTCAGGCAAATCTGTTATCGAAAAGTTTCCTTTACCATCGTTCATAAGACACGATGAACTAAGTGTTTCTGCCTGCAGCTCTTTTGAGCTGTTCAACAAATTATCAAACATGTATTGCACTGATTGGCCGGCCACCTCGCTGTAAGTTAATTGCTTTTTCTTCAACACAGGCAAAGCTAATTGCAACTGGTCTTTTCCAAGAAAAGGATACTCTTTACCATCAATGGTATATGCCATAACCTGTTCTACTGTACCATTATCTCCAAAATCTTTTACATACAATTTCAGTGGCCCGTTTTTACCTGCATATAATTTGGAATTATGCCCCCAGTTACCGGCTAAAATATCTTTATGCCCATCCCCGTTAACGTCAGCCACATAAAGAGTTTGCCAGAAGCCTGAAGAATTGGGAATATCTGTTTCCTTAAAAAACCCCTTATTATTGATAAATATTTTTATGGACATCCATTCACCTGCAACTACCAGGTCCATCCAACCATCATTATTCACATCTGCAAAAACTGATGAAGTAACCATACCGGTTTCCCCTAATGAAATAACGGATTTATCTGCGGGCCTGAACTTTCCCGTGCCATCATTTAGTAACAAATAGGAAGCCTGGGCATATCCATATTTTTGTGCATCTGCAAGCCCGCCAATAAAAATATCATTGCTTCCATCTTTATTTATATCTGCAACAGCCACGCAGGATTTACTGGTTAAAATTGAAGGCAATGCATCCGTTGATTCTCTAAAATGTCCTTCGCCATCATTCAGGTACAAATGATCAGCTAAGTTAGGGTTGCCATCGGCATATTCATTACCGCCGCTAACGACATACAAGTCAGGATAGCCGTCATTGTTAGCATCAAAAAAAACAGCATCTACTCCTTCGCTTGAAATATTTTTAGCAAAAATTGCGGTATCCGTTTTAAAAAATTTTCCATCCTTAGTTTGTAACATCAGGCAACCGGCCTGCCCCTTTGCGCCACAAACAAAAAAATCATCAAGCCCATCTTTATTTACGTCTCCAACGGCTATTTTAGGGCCTCTCGTGGATTCCTTATGCGGAATCAGATACTGGTTATTGAAATCATCGAAGTTGTTCTCCTCATGTTTCCATCCAATGTTAATCTTGTCCGAAATATCTTCAAATAATTCTTTAGGCCCGGGAAAGAAAGTCTCATAATTAAACCCGGGTCTTGCATTAGTTTGCCTGACGATAATCTGTTTATTTGCCGAAACATTTTTTAGCAACTGATATTTTTGATCGGGCCACACAATTAAAACACTATCTGCACCAGACAAACTATCCAAACCAAAATGGAGACGTGGTTCAGATGAAGACATGAAGCCCCTTGTAAGCATTAATTCCTGGTACTGAATCCTGTAGCCACCCGATTTTCCGGAAGTAAACAGGTAAGCTTTTGCACCAACGCCAAATGTATTCATTCTATCTCCTTTAAAATTGATAGTGAGATAATTCTTCCGGGGCGTATTATTCTTTAGAATTACAGCAGGACCGTTCAGGCAATTGATCACTATATCCATTTGCCCGTCGCCATTCAAATCCGCATAGGCGGCACCGTTATAATATCCCTTCATGTCTCCGGTTCCCCACTGCGTACTAACGTCTTTAAAATTTAGTTTTCCATCTCCTCTAAACAGGAAAGGATGGGAAGCGCCGTCTGGCATTTTATCCAGCAGCATTTTCTTAAGTTCTGCAGGACTGCCGTACTCTGCAGGATTCCTGATATTAGAAAAGAACATGATAAAATCAAGGTCCAATGGCCGTTTCACAATGCCACTGGAAATAAACAAATCTTTATTTCCATCGTTATCCAAATCAGCAAAAAGCGGGCTCCAGCTCCAGTCTGTAGCTGAGACACCGCTCATCAAACTTATATCACTAAAGTTGATACCACCACCATTATTTCTCTGCAAACAGTTTTTTGAATACTGATTTTGATAGCCATTTTGTATTATTTTTTGATTGTAAATATCAAGATGTTCCCCGTTGCCATAAGTTTTTAGAGTTTTTTCGTCTCCGGGAAGCATATCAGCCGTTATGATATCTATTTGCCCGTCATTGTTAAAGTCAGCAGCGTCGTTTCCCATGCTGTAACGGCTATAATGTTTAAAACGTTTAGCTCCGCTTTCCGTGAATGTTCCGTTGCCATTATTCAAATAATAATAATCATTTTCATGAAAATCATTCCCTACATAAATATCGTCCCATCCATCATTATTAAAATCCGCAACAGCCACTCCCAAGCCGTACCCAAGACTGCTTTGATAAATACCGGACTGGGATGAAACATCCGTAAATTTTCTTTGACCGTTGACAAGGTCATTTCTATACAATCTGTCACCAGCAAACGGATCAAATTTTCTCCTTGCGCTTGTATCAAATATATTTTGATTAGGATGTTCAGATTGGTTGAGGATAAAACAATCCAGATCTCCGTCATGGTCATAATCAAAAAAAACTGCCTGGGTTGAATAGCCCGAAAAGTCTAATCCATATTTGGCTGCACTTTCGGTAAAGGTTTCATTACCGTTATTAATAAATAATTCATTTTTGCCTTTCAGGCCATGCTTACCAGCAACAGCACATACATAAATATCCAATAAGCCATCTCCATTTACATCTGCCATTGTTACACCAGTACACCAGTCTGAAACGCCTGCTACTCCAGCATTCTGGGTTATATCTTCAAATGTAAAATTGCCTTTATTTAAATAAAGCTTGTTAGCTCCTTTGCTGTTAGCAGTAAAATAAATATCGGGCAGGCCATCATTGTTGATATCACCAATAGCCACACCGCCGCCATTGTAGTAGTAGATATAATTTAGTATGCCAAGTGAGTCGTTGGGTTTTAAAGTATTGGCAAAATCAATATTAGTTTCAGACGCGGGTAAATTTGCAAATAATGGCTCACCGTGTTTTTTACATGAAATAAAAAACAGAGCTGAAGTAAATATATACAGAAAATGAATTTTATTTCTTGGTCTACAATTCATGTTATGAGTTCTGAATAATACGATTGAAAAAAATATTTTGTAAAATCTATTAATAGAATAAAGCGGATAGGTCGTGATGAAGTGAAAAATACTTGTTTTAAACTAATATTTTTAGTATATTTAACTAAAAATATTAGTCATGTTTACAGGAATGAGTTTA
>JBBPZF010000740.1:0-3467 GCA_038199105.1 Chitinophagales bacterium
AATTCTTGCCATGTAACCCGTATCCTCAAGTAGGGTAATAAGGCCAAATAATATCATGATTTGTGGAACGAAAACAAGTATGCCACTAAGACCCGCGATTACGCCATTTATCAAAAGATTACTAAACCAGCCATCCTGCAAAACACTTCCAAGCCATCCGCTTAATTGGGCGAATGCCCATTCGATCGCATTCATTGGGTATTGGGCGATTAAAAAAATACTTTGAAAAAGTAAGAAAAGCACACCCAATAAAATAAAATATCCCCATGTTCGGTGTAGCAAAATGTTATCAAGCTTTTGGGTATACAGCGCTTTTTGCAATGGATCCGCCTCGACCACTGTTTGCTGCATTATGGTTTTTATTTTTCCATATCGCTGTAATATTTCCTGTGCCTGTGTTTTTGTTGGATTGAAACTGGTCTCTTCTTCCACCTTCTCAATAGCTTCCTGCATGGCGTCTCCAAGTGGGAAGCTTTCATGATTTATGAGATAATGAATAGCCCTGTAGTCACTTATTTCCGGAAATAATTTCTGTACTTTCTTTATGGCGTCTGGGGCCAGTTCATCAATTTGAAAAAAGTCACGCTCAGGTATGCGGTCACGATTTGCTGCTGTACTTTCCAACGCCCTGTTCAATTGCAGCATCCCTTTATTTTTCCGTGGATTTACCGGAATTATGAGAACGCCTAATTCCCGTTCGAGGCCTGCTATATCTATTTGTATATTTTTATTTTTTGCTATATCCATCATGGTTAGCGCAATCACAACAGGCCTTTTCAAGTCAATAACCTGGGAACAAAAGAGGAGGTTTCTTTTTAAATTGGAAGCATCTGCAACTAACAAAATAATGTCAATCCTGGTTTCTGTGTCTTCATCAATAAGTACTTTATAAGACACCCACTCATCTCCTCGTTTAGGATATAAGCTGTACATCCCTGGCAGATCAATAATTTTCGCTGAGAAGCTTTCTGAAATTTTACTTATTCCCGTCTTCTTATCTACCGTTACGCCAGGAAAATTTCCCACTTTTTGGTTCAGACCTGTGAGGGAGTTGAACAAGGAGCTTTTTCCACTATTGGGATTTCCGACGAGGGCTATATTTAGCTGTTTACTCAAATGCGCTTATATAATTTGTAAATTTAAGTCGCACAAGTCCTGTAGCCTTACGATTTAAGAAAACACAACATAAAGGAGCATTATATTAACTTTCAAGGCACGCCCTGATTATTTTAAAAAATTCCGCGCATTAATCTCTATATGAAAAATTAGATGAAAATTAATTTCATTTAGCGAATTGAACCCGCAGATTTATTCATAGTAAATTTGCAAAAATTATTTACCTCAATGAAGAATGTTTTATTGCTTGTTGTTTTTTATTGCCAGGTTGCCCCAGCACAAAGATTAAAAAAATCTGATAAGGCAATCATAGAAAATCTTAAATCAGAAATAGGCTATCTCGCCAGCGATCGCCTTGAGGGAAGGAGAACTGGTACTCCTGGCGAAAAATTAGCCTACGAATACTTAGCAGATCAATTTAAAACTATTGGCCTTTTGTCAAAGGGAGACAGCAATACTTTTTTGCAAGCTTTTGAAATAAATGAAGGAAAAGAGGTGCTGCCTACAACACATTTAAACATAAATGGCGTTGACCTTCTTGCTCACGAAGATTTCTTTCCTTTTATTTTTAGCGCCCAAGGTTCTTTGGAATCGAATGCTTCGCCTGCTTTTCTTGAAAAAGGGCAGCCATGGTTCTGGGACATAAAAGATGTTCTTGAAAAAAATAAAGATAATCCGCACTTTGACCTGGAGAATGCGATACAAAACAAAGTGCTTGAATTTGGGCAAAAAGGCGCAACAGCAATTCTTGTATTTAACACAGGAGAAATAAATGATGACCTGAAATTTGAAGACAAAGAAAAAACTGCGGCGCAAAATATCCCGGTAATATTTATTAAAAAAAATGCTGCGCAAAAAATTTTAAATGACCCAGGCGCTAATCTTGATATTAAGCTTACGATTGCTATCGGTGATAAAATAAGATATGGACATAATGTTGTTGGATATATAGATAACGGTGCCGCCAACACGATAATTATTGGAGCCCACTACGATCATCTTGGGTATGGCGAAGATCACAACTCCTTATGGACAGGTGAACGGGAAATTCATAATGGCGCTGATGATAATGCAAGCGGAACTGCTTCTGTTATTGAGCTTGCCAGGATGCTGAAAAATTCTAAGCTTAAGAACAACAATTATCTTTTTCTTTGTTTTTCAGGCGAAGAGCTTGGCTTGTACGGATCAAAATATTTTACTGAACACCCAACTGTAAACCTGGATGGCGTTAACTACATGATAAATTCAGATATGATAGGAAGGCTTAATGACTCCTCGCACAGCCTCACTATCGGCGGCTATGGAACATCACCTTCATGGGGTAAAGTTTTTGATAATAAAGAAAAATATTTTACTGTTCATTTTGATTCAAGCGGTATCGGGCCAAGCGACCACACTTCATTTTATCTTAAAAATATTCCTGTATTATTTTTCTTCACCGGAACCCATAAGGATTACCACAAGCCAACTGATGATTTAGAAAAAATAAATTTCACCGGTGAATTAATGGTAATAAAATACATCTATGATATTGTAGAAGAAACAAACAAGGAGGGTAAGCTTGCTTTTTCGAAAACGAAAGAACCAAAGATGGGTGGAGCAAGGTTCACAGTGAGCCTTGGCATAATGCCTGATTATACTTTCAGCGGAACTGGCGTAAGAGCGGATGCAATTATTGATGGAAAGATTGCCCAAAAAACAGGTATGCAAGTGGGTGATGTTATTATAAAGCTCGGCGATTATACATCTTCGGATCTTAACTCTTACATGAAAGCTTTGAGTAGCTTTAAGAAAGGCGATACAACAAAAGTAACCGTGTTAAGAGGCAGTAACGAGTTGACGTTTGATATTGTTTTTTAAATGTTTTATATTTTCCGGCAATGAAACTTCGTATTGATAACACTGTAATGGTTGATGAGTTCTTTGAAGATACCCGCCTGCTGGGTATTGTAGCACCTATAGAGCAATACCGCTTTTGCTGGCACCTTAACCAAATGCTTAATTTTAATTTCAGAATTAATAACAACATAGAAATCCAGTTGAATAAAAAAGACAGAAAATATTTTTTTCCTATTTATGAATATGGAGAAGCCCGCGGCACTATAAAACATTTTTTATATAACAATGAATATGATGGTGAATACCTTTTGCCCGAATTTAAGCATCTCGATTTTTTGTGGCTTATAAAAGATGATATAATGAAAGATGATGAAGTAAACATTCTCACCAGCTCAATAAGAACGATACCGGCTGTTCAGCTGATTACTGAAATGACGAATGAAAAAATAAAAAACAAGCAACATCTTATTTTTTAAAAAATTAAAAGAAAATTTATGTGGGAAGAAAAATAT
>JBBPZF010000741.1:0-13949 GCA_038199105.1 Chitinophagales bacterium
CCTCTTCTAAACCTTCTATTGTTGATAATTATAACCGGGTTTATTCTTTTCCGCAAAAGTGGCTGGTGAAAAACGGCGGAGGAAGTGTTACTGCTAATTTATTTACATATCGTCACGTCTTTGCAAAAGTTGGATATTTTGATGAAAACTTATTGTCGATGGGTGACAAATCTTGGGGTATGCTTGCTCAAAAAGCCGGATACAGGATTGACTATGTTAGTGACGTTATTGTATACCATCCTGCGAGAAGTTTAAAAGAGCTGATAAAAAAAGAAAGGCGCCATGGTGGTGCTGTTGCCATCAAACCCGGAAAAAACAAGTGGACCAGGTTGATCCACTTCCTGTTTGAATTTCGCCCCCGGATCTCAGGATTTACTTTTTTATTTTCTAAAACACAAGAGCTTAGGTTAATCGACAGACTAGCAATACCCCTACTCCGGCATTATCTCATCTTAGTCCGAGCCTATGAAAAATTTCGCGTCCACGGTGGAAAAAAGGCCAACCGTGCTTAGCTTGTCGTTAAAATTTGATAAGCTAGCCTGGTGTGTTCAGCCTCAGCATACCGGTCTCAGAAAAATTTGGATACTCCTTCTGGTTCTTAAAAAGTTTTGATGGCTTAAAATCCAACTTAGTGAAATGGTAAAGAAAAAATAATCAGTTTTCATTAATAGATAAAAACAAAATTAAACAAACTCACTGTGGCAATTAAAAACATTGGTGTTATCCTCGCAGCAGGTAGTGGCGAGCGGAGTGGCTTTGGCATTCCAAAACAATTAATTAAACTGGCGGGAAAACCGATAGTGGAACATACAATTTCGGCATTTCAAAATTGCCCGGTCATAGATGAAATAATTATTGTTACAAGCCCTGACTGCATAGAAAAAATTGAAGATATTGTTTCGAACCGGGCCTTCGAAAAAGTCAAAAAAATCATTAAAGGCGGAAAGGAACGCTTCGAGTCATCTTTAGCAGCTATTCGGGCTTCTGAGCCTTTAGCAGACCAGGATATCCGGCTAATTTTCCACGATGCTGTTCGCCCGCTCGTGAGTGACAGAATTATAGGAGATGTTGTACATGCACTTGATCATTATAATGCTATTGATGTGGTGGTACCCACAACTGATACAATCATCTCAGCAGATCCCATGACAAATACTATAGCCGGGGTTCCAGAAAGACAGATCCTCCGCAATGGCCAAACGCCCCAGGGTTTCAAATGGAAAACGATTAATGACGCCTATGCATTAGCCCTTAAAGATGCTAACTTTAGAACGACAGACGACTGTGGCGTAGTACTTAAATACCTCCCTGACGAAAAAATCTTCCTGGTTAATGGGGAAACGAATAACATCAAGCTAACTTATCAAGATGATCTCCATATTATCGACAAATTACTTCAACTTAACACCAAAAAAGTCATTTGCAATGATCTCACTTCCCGCACTCTTTCAGCCCTTAAAAATAAAGTCCTGATTGTTGTAGGAGGAACCAGTGGGATAGGAGAAGAAATAGCAAAATTAGCGAACGCTTACCAGGCCAAAGTTGTTGTTGCAAGCCGGCGTACCGGGACTAATGTTTCTAATATAGATTCATTACATAAGACATTTGCGGAAGTGCATGAAATTCATGGTCGCATCGATTATGTTGTTAACTCTGCCGGAATTTTGGTGAAACAACCCCTAATTTTAATGGAATACAAGGATGTACTGGAAGCTATTCAAATAAACTATATCGGGACTGTACATATTGCCATGTCAGCCTATAAATATTTAAAAGAGAGCAAAGGTCATTTGCTAAATTTTACTTCTAGTTCCTATACATATGGACGCGCCTTTTACAGTCTTTATAGTTCGTCGAAGGCTGCAATTGTAAACCTGACGCAGGCTTTGGCGGAAGAATGGCATCCGCATTTTATTCGCATAAATTGCATTAATCCCGAGCGAACCAGGACACCAATGCGTGAAAAGGCATTTGGCATAGAGACGGCCAACTCTCTTCTGTCTGCCCGCAGCGTTGCCTTACTTTCATTAGGAGTTTTACTTAATGAAACGACCGGCCAAATTCTTGATATTACTAAGGAATTTGCAAAATCCGCAATTGAAAATACAGCTCTATCCGGCGAAAAATAAGTGATAATTAAATCTTTAAAATTATTTTGGAGTGCCTTTAAATAAAGTAAATTTTGACATCCTATTTCCGGATGAAAGAGTAAAAGGGGAAACGCCACTCAGGCAATGTCAATTGGTAATGCTTCGAATGCTTAAGATATTTGATTATTTGTGTATCAAAAACGAGATAAAATATTTCTTAACCGGTGGCTCACTCATCGGAGCTGTAAGGCATCAGGGATTTATTCCCTGGGATGACGATTTAGATGTGGGAATGACCCGTGATAATTATGAAAAATTTGTTAGCACGGTAGTTCCGGAGCTTCCCCGCGATATTTTTTTTCAAAGCCATGAAACTGATGACCATTATCCCCCGGCATATTATGTGGAAGCAAGATTAAGAGATAAGTATAGCAGTTATCACCACATCGGAAAAGATAATAACAAATGGCATGAAGGCTTTCAGGTTGATCTGTTCGTATACGACAAATCATTTATCGGCAGTAACTTCTTTATAATAGCTCAAAACACCATTTTAAAATTATTCAGGAAGAGTGATAAAAGAGTTAATATCCTTAAGTGGATTTCAAAACACTCACCATTCACGCTGGTATATTCAAGCAGTTACTTACAACATTTGGGCTTACTCAATCTGGGTACTTATATAAAACATAGTGAGTATGAAAACCTAATCAGGACCAAGTTTGAAGACACAGAAGTGTATATTCCAGGGGGCTATGATCCTTATCTTAGGAGACAGTTTGGTAACTACATGGAACTGCCCGACGCAGAAAAGAGGATTGCCAATCATAATGTGGTTCCGAAACCATTTACTCCGTGCCAGCACAACCAAATTTTGTATTGGAGAGATAAATCGAAATAAATCCACATTCTATTGGCAGGCTAAACCTTCAGAAAGTTTCATATATATAGAGCTTATCAATGAATCCGAATCTACAGAAGTCTATCAAAGCTTTTTTTCCCCAGCGGCTTTACCGGCAGTTGTAAATAAACCAATCAATACCTGGATGAAAATACGATTTCCGAAATTCGTGGTTATCCCTTTTAAAGTTTTGGTCCTTTACCTATCAATGCTTAGCGTCCGAAGCAGGAAGATATATATTTTCGGCGCATGGTTCGGCAACAAATTTTCAGATAACTCAAAATATCTTTACCTGGAAGCAGTCAAAGACAAAACAATTCTCTCGGTCTGGATAACAAAAGATAAGAACGTATTGAAATTTATGAGAGAGAGAGGCTTGAAAGTTCATCTTTATAATAGCATAAAAGGAATTTATTACCAATTAAGAGCTGCGGTTTATTTTACAAGTGTGAGTCGCCTTGATGTAAATGAATTTTTAATTGGGAATGCAATAAGAATCAACTTGTGGCATGGTGTCGGTTTGAAAAAAATCTCAAGCGACAATAAAATAGGGCATGAGAACCAACGGAGCAGTTGGACTGTATGGAAAAGAAGGACATGGAAAAAAATTCATCACTATCCTTACAAGAAAGAATACGTGCTTTCTACCAGCGAAACAATGACCAACATATTTGCCGGTGCTTTTAGGAAGTCAATGGAACTAATTTTGCAATTGGGACAACCAAGAAATGATGTCTTTTTTAATGAAGCATTTGAATTAGATCATTGCCCAATCCAGAATTATCAAAAGTTTGTGATCCTTTACATGCCTACTCATAGGAATGAAGGCAGGACTTCGATGAACATGGACGAGATATTGGATTTAAAATTGGTGAATGAATTTTGTCTTGCTAATAATGCATTGTTTTTTATCAAAAAACATTATTATCATAGTAATGAAAATGAAAACATTTCATACTCAGGCGTTATAAAAGACATCACACAGACGGATTGCGATTCACAGCAATTACTTAAACATGCAGACCTCCTTATAACCGATTATTCCAGTTGTTTTGTAGACTACCTTTTATTAAACAGACCGATAGTTTTTTACAACTACGATCAGGAAACCTATAAATTAAATGACAGGGAGTTTTATTTTGATTATGATGCTACCACTCCTGGACCAAAAGTTAAAAATACAGAAGAATTACTTAATACTTTAAACACAACAATGATAGGAAAAGTTGATTCCTATGAGCACAAGAGAGATTTAGTAAAGAATATTTTTTATGCCCCAAACACACAAACAAAAGTGGGAAAGAATATTCTGGAATATGTGAGAGAAAAAATACTGTAGCCTTATTGATACAAAACTTATACGGCCGGCTGGATGCCAATTCACATTTTTAACTCCTGCCAGCCATTTTAATTTCCTTCCGTGATTATAACGGTTTTATTAAGTATTCCCAAGCTCGGCCTTATGACTAAGCCGTACTCAGTCACCATTACACAACACTTCTGTTGCTATCATTATATTCTCCGTAATTGACTTATGCAAAATAATTTATTGCGCAAATCGGCTTTATGGTTCTTGTTGCTGTGTTCGGTTAATTTCTTTGAATTAGGATTTATCGGAGAAGCAATTGTGTCAAAAGCCGAGGTGGCAGGGATCGCCCTTTTGCTCGCGATAATAATATTTTCAGCATTTACCCCGTTGGCTTCAACTACAGAAAGGAATTTTTCATTCATCCCCACCATAGTTGTTTTAGCCATTCTTGCGAGCTGCGTGGGAGCGCAGATCATACATGAGCAGCCATTCTTCTACTCCCTTCTTGCATCACGGATTCTTTTTTACTACCTGTTCTACCACTTTCTTCACATTATCAAACCAAGTAGGGAGGAATTGTTAAAGGCAATTTTCCTTATGGCTTTTATCTACGTTATTATCTATTCGATCCAGTATTTGATATATCCCAGGCAAATACTGTTGACCCGCATGGCGGAAGATCGTGCAAAAGTCCGAATTCGATTGCCAGGCTATTCCTATGTGTTATTCGCGATACTATTTTCAACTTACTTCTTCGTTGTAATTAAGAAAAAGCTGACCGTCATTATGGTTGGGATTTTTGGTTCGGTTTTTATAATTTTCTTAGGCACAAGGATAGTGATGGTCAGTACCTATTTATCTCAAATGGTAATGTTTATGACACATAGTTCAAAATCGGTTTTCCAATTTCTTGTGATTGCCATTATTTTAATGTCTGCAGTGCCAATAGTTGTGGATCGGATAGATCCAACGCTAATCGACAATTTAGTTCGCCATACGCAAAATGACCAAAAGAAAAAAGACGATTATATTCGAATTATAGCATTTGAATATTATTTGGATAAAATGAAACTGAATCCGATCAGTTTTATCACAGGACACGGAAACCCCACGGGTGGGGAAAAATTTACATCTGACTATTCGGAAGAGACTAACATTGAAAAGAAGGCAGGTCTATTTCTGGATGACCTGGGTCAATTTGGTAGTTACTATAGGTATGGTATAATGTATCTGCTGTTTATAATATTACTTTACATTCAAGTATGGAAGGTGTCGAAAAAACAAAATGCTAACAATGGCTTTATTAAATATTGGTTTGGCCTGATCCTATTAATTTCCATAACGATCCCTGTATTTATTACACATCCAGACGTAATTCTGATTATCTGCATCTGTATGTATCTCGCAGATTTAGGTAATGAAAATACCCAGAATATTTCCCAATGATTTAATGAGTAAGGTTCAGCATAAAATTGCAATCGTATTAGTAAATTACCAGAATCTTGCTGACACGATCGAGTGTATTAATAGCATATACTCCGGAAATGTTTTGCCATTTATTGTACTGATAGATAATGCATCAGGTAACGCAGAAGTTGTAGAAAGCGAAATTGCCTTTTATCCCTTCATCAAGCACTTACCAAGTAGAGTGAACTTAGGTTTCGCCAAGGCAAATAATCTGGGTTTTAACTGGATATTTGAAAATTTGAATACTGAGTATATTTTCGTACTGAATAATGATACTGTGATCGAGCGGCATACCTTAGAGACACTTGTCGCAAGTATACAACAATCTGAAAAATCTGTTGCAGTGGCTGCACCACTTATCAAGGTTTTTTCAGATCGCCACAGTATATGGTACGGGGGTGGCGAGATCAATTATTTGAAAATGGTGCCGGAAATCATTCAGGAATCTTCCCGAGAAAATACTTTTACCGGCTTTGCTTCCGGGTGTGCCGGACTTTTCAAAACGGACGTATTAAAACAGTTAGGAGGCTTTGACCCATTTTATTTTATGTATGACGAGGACGTTGAGTTATCTATCCACCTGAGGTCACTGGGTTTCAAAATACTTTTTGTACCCGCAGCAGTAATATATCATAAATGTCAGGGAAGTCAGACAAAAGAGAAAAGTCTCAATCCAAATCAGCTTCACCCCTCCCATCCTGCCCTTTTATTCTACCTCCGCAATACAATCCCGAACCGGAAGTATACTATAAGCAAGCATTTAAAAGGTTATCTGAAATTTAAAGCGCAAATGGCTCAGACCATTTATTGGTTAGGCAAAAGCTTTCAATTCACATTATACGGGAAGTTTGAAGCCAGCTTCACGACCTTGAAATTTCTTTTTATTAAATCAACCAGGGTTTAAAGTCTTTGAGCAAGAAGACATCAAGGAAGTCAATCGCTATCATCGAACCCGTTGGAGGTCATGGAGGAATGAACTTTTATGACTATGGACTCTCTATGGGCTTAGCCCATCACAATTTTGAAGTTTATTATTTTACATCCAATGCGACTAAGACGTTGCCATTGGATCATGTCCATACTATACATTCTTTTTCAAGTATTTGGGATCAAAATAATAAAATTTTAAAAATCATATATTACTTCAAGGGGCTATTCAGGTCGCTGAGATGTTCAAAGAAGAAGAAAATAAAAATCCTCCATTTTCATGTGTTCCATATAAACTGGCTCTTCCTCTTTTCGATAGTAATCTGCAAAATTCTCAGATTTAAAGTCGTTGTCACCATTCACGATATTGCTACTCTGGCAGGTAAGAGCCTTCCAGCCTTTTTTCATAAAAAACTTATTTATAGTATAGATGAAATAATCGTCCATAACAAATCTTCCCTTCGGGAAATAACTGATCTACTTCCGAAAAGAACTTACAACCTAATTCCGCACGGAAACTATCTGCCTTTCGTCAAAAAAGTTCGACCCCAGGAATTCACAACTGACTTTAGAATCCTTTTTTTTGGACAGATAAAAAAAGTAAAGGGACTTGATATTCTTTTAGAAGCCTTAAGCATACTTAAGGAGAGAAATATAAAATGTAAATTAACTATCGCTGGAAAAATTTGGAAAGACCGCTTTGAAAGATATCAAAGTATAATTGATGAAAGAAAGCTTGGTGAGTTAGTTGTAACGGATTTAAATTATATTCCTGATCATGCAATTTGGGATTATTTTAATGCTGCAAACCTGGTGATTTTACCTTACAGAAAGATTTACCAAAGCGGGGTTTTATTAATGGCTATGAGCTATGGCAGGGTCGTCTTAACCAGTGACTTACCTGCGTTCAAGGAAATTTTAGTCGCCAACCATAACGGATTTCTTTTTAAATGCGGCGACGCAGCTTCTCTTGCAAATAAGATTAAAGAAATAAATCTTCGAAGAAGCATCTTGCCCAAAGTTGAAGATCAGGCGTATGAAGATGTGTCCGGAAAATTTGACTGGAAAGTGATTGGTGCCATGACTGAAAAGGTATATAGCAAGATATCTTTTCCGTCACTCTAAATCATGTTACTTGTAGTACAAAAATTGTTAACCGGCATAAGGCACCTCCATCACTTGGAGGGCACCTTGTGACAACAATATCATAATTTCAACATTTCTTTAGTTGTACAAATTTGGCCGGCCGAAACTTTGTAATAGTATTTTCCAGGCGGCAAATTTTGATTATTCCATACAACGGTGTAAACTCCTGCCTCTTTAAGTTCTTCAAGCAATACCGCTGTTTCAACCCCTAATGAATTATAAACAATGATTTTTACGTGTGCTTTTTGCTGTAGTTCAAATTTTATTTTTGTTGAGGAAGAAAAAGGATTGGGGGCATTTTGATAAACTTCTGTTCGAATTGGACTACGTTCAATATTTATAATATTTGAATAGGTAAATCCGCCAATATTGCTTAATACCTTCAAACGGTAATAATTGTTGCCGGTAGCTACTGATGAGTCCGTAGTAGAATATAAATTTCCAGACAAGTTAGGGGATTTGGTTTTCAGAATTGCAATTGGGCGCCAACTGTTACCTTTCAGTTTTTCAATTTCAAATCCATTCAAATTCGTTTCTTCTATAGTTTGCCATCTCAAACACACTCCTCCATTTAAAAGTTGCCCTGAGAAATTCAATAATTTTAGAGGTAAAACACCTGTGACTATAAATAATGTCACTGTATCTTTTCCCACCGCACCTAAACCATTAGTTACTTTAAGTTCGAACGAATAATCTCCTGGTTGATCGATACTAACGAGAGTTGTTGGACTTGAAGGGGATGTAAGAATGGCAGACGGAGGTCCAGCTACCGTTCTCCATGAGTAGCTTAAGGCTAGTCCATCGGGATCTATCCCAGCTCCTTTTAAAATGGCTTGGTCAACAGGTAAAACCATCAGAGTGTCCTGCCCGGCATCTGCTGAAGGTGGAATGTTTGTCCCAAGATTCAGATTGTTCCATATGCTTCCCACCTCTTTTCCTGTGCTTGATACAAAGGCCGCATAATCATCAACTTTCCAGGTATATTGACTACCATTGGTAGTTCCCGTGGCAGACATGCGTATATAGGTAGATGGATTAAGAAAAATATGGTTGTTACGTGAGGTAAAAGCAGGGATTGGCTGAATAGACGTGCCTACCTGTGCATAGTATAGTCCATCCCGGGGCTTATAAAATGTATTGTTTTCATACACAACGTCACTATTTGCGGGTGTAGCCTTCCATTGATAAGAAAGAATATCAACTCCCCTGATACTGGGTCTTAGAAAGTGGCTCCAGCTATAACCTGAATTTCTAAAAGAATTCTGGACTATTTTACAATTTTGAAATCCTGATGCCTGGGAAAGTCCTGTCGTGTCTGCTAAAAGAGTGAGTTCAAAACCCTGTTCGCTACTGTCTGATGTATTATTTTGCCATGTTATATCTTTAAAAATGTGTAGGGACGTACTATTGGCGGTTTGCATTGTAAGTGATACGTCATAGCATTTACTTACGTTACAGCTATCAATAAGACAGTTGTCAGCACCATTGAATAATTGAATGCCATTACCATACCTTGTTGTACTGGTTCCAGATGCTATGTAGCTTCCACCTATTTCAGTAACATCACAGCTTCTTATCGTAGAATTATAGGTGTTAAACGCACTAATTCCATTTGCACCTCCACCCATAAACTTAATGTTGTGTACGTAAGTGTTATCTCCTATGTCAAATATATTTTTCTTAGTAGCAAACTCGATACCCGATAATGAAGGGTCTGTGGTCGAATAAATGTATAAAATATTATTTGTTTCATCTGAATAAAAACTGCCGGGAGAAGTAACAGACGCAAGTGAACTTTTCTTAGCACCAGTGATAATACCATCCACCTTTAAAAATCCTACGTTGAGATTGGAAGGAATAAAGCCTGTGAAATTTGACGCTGTGGCAAGTGCAACCTTCCAGACATTTGCCGAATGAATCGTCCACCCTGCTACAACTTTAGTATATGTGCTAATAACGGGTTTGGCTCCTGTTCCATAATCACCAAAGGTTAGTGTTTTTGTAAAGTTGGAGGGTGGGACATATACACGAGGTATCCTAAAATAAAAAGTATCGCCTCTTTTAAATAGATATGTATTGCCAGCAGTTTGAGATTGTAATGTTTTCCACGGCGAGCTTGTTGATGTGCCATTATTAGCATCATTCCCGGAGCTGCTTATGTAATAGGTAGTTTGAGCATTGGCAGTAAAGGAATATATAATCAACGAAAAGGTGAATAGTTGTTTCATAGGAATTATAGGTGAGAATGGATAAAGTACAAAATTACCAGTTTATGGCTCTACAACAATAGTAAGAACGCCCAATTTCGGAAAACTGGTTTTTACCAGGGCAATCGTAAACTAACGAAAATAAAATGCATGATGTACTAGTGTCTGTTAAATCCATATCATTTTACCATGCGTTCAACTTGTCGTTTAAATCCGCTGCATAACTTATGTAAAGGATTTATAAACCAACCCTCTTTTGCAGGGAAAAGGCTGAGAACGAATTAAAATGGCTCTCGCCTTATTCAGGGCAGAAAATTATCACAATTTCATAACAATTTAACGTAAAATTGTTTTTGTAACATTGTATTACTACCTTCACGGAGTAAAATACGCAAAGAAAGAAGCCTTCTGGCACCCAAATTAAGGCGTGTTATTATTATTTCCCCCCTTTCCGAAATATCCATGAACTACCCGCCCCCCTTTAACAAAAAGGCATACGACTCCAACCGCATGTAAAGTAAATATTGATTCGTACGGTTCTTTTTTAGAATCAAATAAAAGTTTTGTGTTGTAATAACAGTGTGACTTAACATTTTTTAAATTAAATGTATCAAAAGTAGCAATGAGTAATATAAAAGTAGCTATACTAGGCACACGCGGCATCCCTAATAGTTATGGAGGGTTCGAGCAATTTGCTGAATATTTATCCGTCGGGTTGGTTCATCGGGATTTCGAAGTCACAGTTTATAATTCACATCTTCATCCATACCAGGAAAGCAAATGGAATGGTGTAACAATCATTCATTGTTATGATCCTGAAAAGGAATTGGGCACAATAGGCCAATTTATTTATGATTTGAATTGCACTCTAGACTGTAGAAAGAGAAATTTTGATATAGTACTTCAACTAGGCTATACTAGCAGTTCGATTTGGTTTAAACTTCTATCGAAAAGTGGACCGACACTCACGACCAATATGGATGGCTACGAGTGGAAAAGAACCAAATATTCAAGGCCGGTTCAGCTTTTTTTAAAATATGCCGAGAAATTAGCTGTAAGACATAGCCACTATCTTATTGCTGACTCAATTGCTATCCAGTCATATTTAAAAATAAAATACAAGGCTGATTCGACATTTATACCCTACGGCGCTGATATTTTTAATCTGCCTGATGAACGGGTATTGAATAACTACCAGTTACAGCCACATGGATATGACGTTATAATAGCACGGTTTGAGCGCGAAAATAATATTGAAACCATTTTAAATGGAGTCGAAAAATCTACATCCCCCCGGATATGCGTGATAATTGGTAATTGTGAAACCCCGTACGCAAGGCACTTAAGGGAGAAGTTTTCAAAGAACAAAAATATTCGTTTTCTCAATGGTATTTATAATATTGCCACGCTCAATAGTATTAGATATTTTTCGTGTCTTTATTTTCATGGTCATAGCGTCGGAGGCACGAATCCATCACTTTTAGAAGCAATGGCCTCACATGCACTTATTTGTGCACATGACAACGAATTTAATGCCGCTATTTTGGGGCCAGATGCTTATTATTTTAAAACCTCGTCAGATATTGTAAACATTATTACGGCGGTAAATAAAAGCGAAGAGATAAATAAGGCGAAGATCTCGAACAATATTAAAAAAATCGAATTTAGCTATTCGTGGAGCAACATCGTACAACAATATATTAATCATTTTGACCGCATCCGGGCAGGGAAGAAAGACTTGAAGATAGACCATGCAAATTTTAGGCTCTCCGGAGATCAGGTGCAACTGCAAAATATTTTGCAGGATAAAAATAAACTGGATTAGTGAACCTTGTGATATTAGTTACCTAAATATTTATTTCGTCACAAGGTTATCGAATTATCATGACTAAGAGCGCAAACTTATGTTTTCTCCGGTTTTCCTCGGTTTTTCAATTTTCGCGTAAGAAGCTCTCAACCCGCTGGTGCAGTTCTCCCCGAAAATCGGGTAGCCAGGGAAGAGGTGGGGAATTTCATCACAAGCCCGTTCTTTATTTCTGATTTCAATATCTCAATAGCACAGTCAATGGTTGAACCGGCACCAAGACCAAAAATGTGATTGTCCAGGACAAGACTCATTGCCTCCGCTGCGGCTTACTGTTTGAGATTCATGATCTTTATAATTGATGCAAAGAATGAAGAAGAATTTTCTTGAAAGCCTCAAAGGATGTATCCCACTCTACTGCCTATAACCAATAAAATTAGAACGGCTATTTCAACAGCGGTGTCAACTTTTAGTCTCGAAAAATCATCGTCGAAAATCGTCCTGTAGACTCACGATATCATTCTCATCACTTGGGTTTTCAATATCGGTGTGTTGCCCTATTCCGCAACTACGCCCAATTTTCAAGGCCGATCAATCTATGCCGCTCTCTCTACTTTTAACCTGATATTTTCGCCAATTTTCAGGAGGTGTTGTATTGCTTCTTCATCGTTGTCACTGGCAGCAATAGCAACCGTCTCCACCCGGCGATAACGATACTGCCAGCCCAATTTTTTGCCAGCGGTAGCCAATAATATTTAGGGCTAATTTTTTTGTAATTTTTAGTTCTTCCATATTATAGCCGGGGAAAAAATATTGAAAAAATTAGCAGCTTTTGTGTCATCGATAGCAAAGCACCCTTCCCATGGACGGGTATCATCTTTATCAAAAATATCAAATCCTTTTTGCTGTAGCAGTTCAACAACTTTTTCGAATAGAGAAGCCACCTTTCGTCGGTGGCTCTCTATCTTTTTCTGTGCGGCAAGATTCGAACTTGCGACCTCCACATCCCAAATGTGGCGCGATGACCGGGCTACGCTACGCCCCGAACTAAATTCTTTGCTTGAGCAAGGTTGCGGAGAGGGTGGGATTCGAACCCACGGTACAGTTTAACCCGTACGACGATTTAGCAAACCGTTCCTTTCGGCCACTCAGGCACCTCTCCTTAGAATATATGCATAAAATATAAACTTTATCGTTCCTTTCGACCACTCTCCACAGGAGTTTCCAAATGAGTCCTTCGTGACCTATGGACAGGCACCTCTCCTAAGGGATCTTATTTTGTTTTAGCCATTTATAGCCATCAATTGTTTTAAAAAATTGTTCTCTTTTAAATGCTTCGGAGCGTGTAACAAATTCTTCCTGATAATGCAATATAAACGGCGTTCTGTGCTTTGTCGCTTTAACCTGGCCGGAATTATGTTTAAGAATTCTGGCCTCTAAATTTTCGCAACTTCCATAATAATACCTATCATCTTTCTCACTTCTTTAAATATAAACTTAACCGTTCCTTCCGACCACTCTCCCTAGGAGTCCTTCGGACAGGCACCTCTCCTACTCAAAGTAATTAAGGGTTGCAAAAGTAACGTTTGCAATTCAAAATCTAAAATAAATAATTGATGATTTTAAGTGAAATTAATAGCGAACATTACATAGCTGCAAGTTGTACTTTTTGCTGCAGTTCAATCACGCTTTCTTTGAATAAAGTATCTGTATCCATGAGGTCTTTTACAGTTTGGCAACTATGAATTACGGTTGTATGGTCACGGCCGCCAAAGTGCTCACCTATTGTCTTTAAAGAATTTTTTGTAAATGCCTTAGCCAGGAACATACTAATCTGCCTTGCCTGCACGATTTCTCTCTTGCGTGTTTTTTGCAATAATTTTTCATAAGGCACATCAAAATAATCGCACACCATTTTTTGAATGGTATCAATAGTTATTTCTTTTGATGATGATTTTATAAAATTTCTCAAAACTTTCTTGGCTAATTCTAAATCAATTTCACGCTTATTAAGCGAAGATTGTGCCAAGAGAGAAATTAAAGCACCCTCCAACTCACGTATATTATTCTGTATATTATAGGCAATATATTTTACCAC
>JBBPZF010000742.1:0-18779 GCA_038199105.1 Chitinophagales bacterium
AGGGCCGGAGATATAAACCCTGAAGACATAGAAAGCGTGAACATACTGCGTGGCGGTGC
Source organism: Chitinophagales bacterium (assembly GCA_038199105.1). GTDB lineage: Bacteria > Bacteroidota > Bacteroidia > Chitinophagales > Chitinophagaceae > Ginsengibacter. Next base: position 60 of record JBBPZF010000742.1, read on the forward strand.
AGCAACTGCTTTGTATGGTTTACGCGGCGCAAACGGGGTAGTGGTAATAACTACTAAATCTGCAAAGTCCGGAGCCTTTAAAGTAACGAGCAATACAACTTATGGAATAGATGAGGTAAATAAATTTCCCGATGTACAAAGCAAATTTACCCAGGGCTATAAAGGTGTTTATGATCCTGGTTCTTTCTGGCCGGAATGGGGGCCGACAGTTGCCCAGGGAATAGCCCTTGATCCTACACATCCTGCAGCGCTTTATAATCAATATAAAAATGCCTATAAAACCGGCGACCAGTTTCGGCAAGGAATAAGTTTGTCGGGCGGCACTGATAAAGCATCTTTGTCTTCCTCACTTTCGTATTTCAGGCAAAATGGTACAATACCATTTACCTGGTTCCAGGATATTTCAGCAAGAATAAACGGCAAATTAAAATTCAGCGATAAGTTCAGCATGGGAACTTCATTGTATTATATTAATACGGACGGCAACTTTTATGATGCTAACCGCTTTAATGAAAATCTTTCTTACTGGTCTCCGAGATGGGATGTGAGGGATTACTTAAAACCCGATGGTACGCAAAAGACTTATGGCAACAACAACGCCTGGTACTCCACGGCAACCAGTAAGTTTCGCTCTAATGTAGACAGGCTTATAGGAAGTGTTGATTTTACTTATAGTCCTTTTAAATGGATGACCGCTAACTACCGCTTGGGAATGGATTATTATTCGGATGCCCGCACTGCTACGGCTCCCGGTCCAAAAGGTGTACCTGGGGAAATTACAGGTGCGGATGATAACGGGTTAGGTTTTGTGGGAGAATACAGGCGAGGCTATCGCCAGGTAAATTCGAACCTGATGCTAACTTTCGACCATGACTGGACCAGTAAATTCAAAACGACACTTAGGGTGGGACATGATTTGCTTGACAGGAATATAAATGAAACGGCAGCTACAGGAAGTGAGCTATCAGTTTATAATTTATACACTTTAGATAATACGAAAGTGCAAGTAGTAGGGCAGAATAAATTACAATATCGTATTATAGGCGCTTATGGGGAGTTCACTGCGGCTTACAATAATTATTTGTTTCTCACATTAACCGGGCGCAATGACTGGACTTCATCTCTTGAAGGGAACAACCGTTCCTTCTTTTATCCATCAGCGAGCCTTAGCTATGCTTTTTCCGATATGCTGAAAATGCCTTCATGGTTAACAACTGGAAAAGTAAGAGCCTCGTTAGCACAGATAGGAAAGGATGCTAATCCTTACAGCACAAGTGTTGTTTATATACCAGCCGGTTCTCCTATAAACAATGTAAGCTTGTGGTCGCGTAGTAATTCATCAGGCATACAAACTTTAAAACCGGAATTGACTACAACTTTTGAAGTGGGAACGGACCTAAATTTTATTGATAATAGGATAGGGTTAAATTTTACCCGGTACGAATCAAATAGTAAGGATTTAATTACTGATGTATCAACAGCTGCAACTACCGGTTTTACAACCATCACACTTAATAGTGGTAATATAAAAAACCAGGGCGTAGAAATTACGCTTCATGGCGAGCCGGTAAGAAGCAAAAATTTCTCGTGGAATGTAACGGTGAATTATTCATCTAATCGTAATAAGGTGATATCAGTTTATCCGGGGCTTGCTCAATATACTGCTGGCTCATCATTCGGCTATGGTGGCTCAAGTCCATCATTTATAATAAGGCCTGGCCAGGCAGTAGGTGATATTTATGGAACACACTGGGCACGCTACTATGGAATAAAAACACCGGATCCGCTAAACATTGACAGGAGCCTTCCAATAATTATTGGTGCAGATGGTTTTCCCGTAAGGGCAAACGGCTCTGATCAAAAGATTCTTGGAAATTCATTTCCTAAATGGATTGGTAGCATTAATAATTCTATCTCCTTTAAAGATTTTGGCTTGTCATTTCTTATTGATACAAGACAAGGCTTAAAAAAATATAACCAGCTTGATAATTTTATGGCCGCGTTTGGTATAGCGAAATACACAGAGAACAGGGATCAAACCATAGTTTTTCCAGGTGTACATGCAGACGGATCACCCAATACTACTCCAGTTTACCTGGGCCAGGCGATAGGGCCAGATGGAGTTGATTATGGAGATGGTTATTATAGACGGATATACAGGGGTGTTACAGAAAATTTTGTTCAGGATGCTTCATGGGTGAGGTTGCGTACATTAAGTCTTTCATACAATTTTCCTTCGCAAATGCTAAAAGGTAAATTAATTTCTGCCGCAAGCGTAAGCGTTACCGGTAACAATCTGTGGCTATCCACCGATTACAACGGGTTTGATCCCGAGGCAAGTGATGCTGTAACCGGCGACCTGACTTCCAGTTCGCAAGCTGGCTTTACCTATCCCCAATTAAGAAGTTTTTTAATTTCTTTAAACGTAACCTTCTAAAACAATAGCATGAAAAAATATTCAATCTACATAGGAGTGCTGCTGCTAATACTGGTTACCGGCGGCTGTAAAAAATATCTCGATATAAATAAAAATCCGAATGCTGCTGCTGAGCCGCCTATTGCAGGCTTGCTGGCTAATACAACAGATCTGACGGCATATAATGTTTTTAATATCAGTAATTATACATCTTACTTTGTGCAATACCTCGCTTCTCCCAGTGAAAGCAGCTCAACGGATACCTATCAGCAAACTGATCCAAGCTCTGCATGGGGCGGTGTGTATAATGTGCTCACAGATATTTATGATATGCGGCGGTTTGCGCAGGAAAAAGGCTTAAATGCTTACAGCGGTGTTGCTGATATTCTTACATCCTGCAACATAAGCATGGCGATTAACTTATGGGGCGATATGCCTTATTCAGAGGCTTTTGTTGGCGTGAATAATCTTGTTCCCAAATTTGATGACCAAAAGGCTCTTTATGATACATGCCTTGCGCTGTTGGATAGGGGAGTAATCAAATTACAACAACCCGATGCGAAGGGTGAACTGGACAAGCCCAGTGATTTTATTCATGGTGGCAGCGCAGATGCATGGATTAAAACTGCCTATGCGCTGAAAGCGAGATTGCTGAACCTGGTTTCAAAAACGAGTCAATACAATGCTTCAAATGTGTTAGCAGCTATCGGTAACGCATACACGTCAAACAATGATGATGCACAAATAACTCAATTTACTAACCGGAACCCATGGGCGCAGGCAGCATTAAATAATAAAAATCTAAGATTGGATGCATGGCTTTCTTCTTATTTTGTAAATGCCACCAATGGAAATATTTATGGTGTGTTTGATCCACGTTTGCCCCAAATCACAGATACCACAATGTTCTTAGATTATCGCGGCACGCCTAATGGTGCAGGCTACCAGGGTGTTAGAAATACTGACCATGCTCAGTCTTATCTTGATGTGGGCAAATGGTATTCAAGCGATAATTCTCCTTTGCAAATTATAACCAATGCTGAATGTCGTTTTATAGAAGCAGAAGCTGCCTTTAGAGCGAGCGATCTTACGAGGGCTTATGCATCCTATATAAATGGTATTACGGTAAGTATGCAAAAGCTAAATGTGCCCGCAGATTCCATTGCAAAATATTTAGCAAATCCTGCAGTGTCGGTAGGCTCCGCTGCCCTTACTTTAAAACTCATTACGAAAGAAAAATATGTGGCTTGCTTTCTTATGCCGGTTACCTGGGATGATATGAGGCGCTTTAATTACGACTATAAAGATTTTGTGTTACCCGTAAACGTTTCCCTCACTACTTTTATCCGCAGGCTTGATTATCCAAGTACTGAGATATCGAGGAACGGCGCCAATGTTCCAAATGTGCAAAGAACAGATCACTTGTGGTGGGATCAATAATTGTAAAAATTTATGCAATAAACCGTCCTGAAATTGACGGTTTTTTTATTTTTTTTATCTTTAGAATTTCTAAATTTCTATAAGCCAATTGTCTCCATAAGGATAATTAAACACTGCATCATTCTCTTTGGCTTCATCTTTCATTTTTTGTAGCTCTCTTTTTAATTCCTTCCTGTTTTTTTCAAGTTCAATTTTAGATTTTCTTAATTCCTCTCTAATCTCTTTCATATTTGTTTCTTTCATTTTCTCCATCGACTGCCTGAATTCTTTACTGTTTAATTCTTTCCTGGCCTTCTCCATTCCATTATTAATTTCTATTTTGATTTTACCAAAGTCAACTTTCTCCATAGAATTCTTTACATCTTCGTTTATCTTTTTCCAGTCAATGCTCTTTAGCGAAGCATCTATATCTTTTTGCATTTTTTCAAAATTAATTTCCTTCAATGCAAGTTCAACTGATTTTGTAATCTGGTCGAAGTCAATTTTAGATAATGCAAGGTCAACATCTGCCATTATTTTATTCATATCTATCTCTATTTTGATATTACCTGTTTGCGGCACGGTGTCCATTAGTTTGATCACTTTTATTTCTTCATTTGTACCAGCATTTGTTGATAAAGGATCACGAAATGCCATTGAAATAAAAAGTATTCCGGCAACAATAAGTAGCCTGCGATAAGGCGTGGAAATTAAAATGAATGATTTCATAATGTTGATTTTTAGTTTACGAATAATATCGTATATCAAATATACGATTCAGTTCGTATATAGTTACATTTTCATAATATTTTTTTAAAAAATATTTATACCCTGACTCTTCCCGCTTATTTCATTCTTTTAATACGACATTTATACATTAAATTAAACAAAGCTTTTAAGTGGGAGACAGGTAAAAAGAAGTTTTTAAAATCCCGCTTTTTAAAATCATGTAAGTATGAAAAAATTATTTGTTGTTGCATTGCTGGCTCTTTGTATTAATGCCTATTCACAGGATGATGGAGGAGAAAAAGAGAATGTAAAAAAGGGTTTTAAAAAAGAGAAATTATTTACAGGTGGCAGCGTAAGCGCAGGTTTCTCAAGTTATTCCACTGTCCTCGGTATTACTCCGCAATTTGGATATAGCTTAACTGACTGGCTCGATGCAGGCGTTACTTTAAATCTTAATTATACTTCACAAAGAGATTACAATTATGGCGGGGATAAATTGCGTCAGACTGTTTATGGACCCGGCGCATTCGTCAGATTATTTCCCGTGAGATTTTTATTTGCATCTGCACAATATGAATATAATGTCATTCACCTGAAATATGTACCTGCTCCCAACAGTGGCTATACACCTGATAAATACAACCTCAATGCAAATAGTCTTTTAATAGGTGGCGGCTATGCCGGCGGAAAAGAAAAAGGTAACAACACCTACTATTACATTTCTGTTTCGTGGGATATTTATGGTGATAAAAATTCCCCCTATATTGATGGCTATGGAAGAAGCAATCCGATTATTCGTGCCGGCTATAATATAGGACTGTTCCAGGGACACAGGAGATATTAGGGCAATAATGAATGGGCAATTGGCAATGGTCAATAAGTCAGAGGTCAAATAGTCAATAAATAAATGGTCAATTCGATCGAGCAACTAAATATTACCCATTCACTATTCGCCATTCACCATTCACAAACTCACCTTATCAGCGTAACCGTTCCTTTTTGAAAGATTACCTTATCCTGGTAGTCGAGCCCTTCAACAATCCATACAAATACTTGTGAATCCAAAAGCGCCCCTTTATAAGTGCCATCCCAACCTTTATTCTGCACAGAAGTAGAGAATATTAATTTACCGCGCCTGTCGTATACCCTGAAATAATTTATAGCTTTCATCCCGATCGGAATGGGTTTGAACACATCATTGATGCCATCACCATCAGGGGTAAATGCATTTGGAACGTACAAGCCGGATTTTACTTTATATACAGTTACATTTATTGTATCAGTAGATGAACAACCTGCAGCACTTTGTACCCTCAGGACGTATTGTTGGTTGTCACTCAAAATAGCAATAGGATTAGGAATGTTTTGATTGTTTAAGCCAAAACCCGGAGACCAGAAAAATGATTCTGCACCTGTTCCCGTTAATTGAAGAGGTTGACCCACCACCACAATGGTGTCTCTTGGCCCGGCATCGGCTAGTATGTCCTCAACGTTTACCAATAAAGTGTCAAATCCAGGCTTTGGACATCCAAGATTATCTCGCACAGCAACAATATATCTTATAGATTGTGATGGAGCGGCTACAGGATTTGGGATGTTGGCATCGTTTAAAAATGTTACAGGAGACCATGTGTATGAAATGCCTCCTGAAGCATGGAGTTGTAAGCTTGCAGGAAAACAGAGCGTGGTGTCGGCGTTGGCCTTTGCATTAGGATAGGGAACAGTTGAAATAGTAATATTTCCGGAAGCGTTGCATTTACCAATACTTGCTATTACTTTAAATGTGGTGTTAGCTGAATTAAATGCTATGGGAGTTTTGGCTGTATCATTATCAACAAAAGCGGAAGGTGTCCATAAATAATGAAGTCCATCGCTGAGGATATTCAGCCGCACTGAATCAGTTTGGCAAATCGTAGAATCATTCGCTGTTTTTAAGGTAACATTATCCACGACGTTTACTAATACGGATCTTGAAGCGGCACAGCCGGGAGTTTCAGTTAATGTAGCGGTGTAAGTGGTAGTTATTTTTGGACTCACTATCGGGGCAAAACTATTCGGATTGTTAATTCTATAAGCAGGACTCCAGGCGATGCTGCCAGTACCGGTTGCATTAAGCTGAAGATCATCTATAGAGCAAATCAATGTATCATTTGTAACAGAGAATACCGGTTTGTCAATAATTGAAAGCGTATCTATTATAGTTTTTAAACATCCCTTGTCGCTCCCCACTGTTAGCTGCACGGGATAGTTACCAGTTGTTTTATAAAGATATGTGGGATTTTTTTTGTCAGACGTATCACTTGTTACTGCAGGGTCGCCAAAATCCCATCTCCACGAATTGACAGTTCCATAATTGGTTTTGGTTAAATCCCTGAATTGAATGTTAGAGTTAATGCATCTTCCCGTATTATCAATACCAGGGAAGAAACCAGGATATACTTTTTGTATTTGCGTAGCAGAATCAGAGCATTGCAACCCGCGGTTAACAACGAGTTTGTACACAAATACGCCGGTATCGGAATAAATATGTTTAGGGCTTAATAAAGTAGAAGTGTCTCCAGAACCCGAGCCAGGGTCACCAAATGTCCAGAAGAATGTTTTATTAAGCGGAGAATTATTATTATTTGCAAATGATACATCAAAGCCATCGCAGGAAACGCTCTTGGGATCTAATTGCGCACCTGCAAAATCACAGTCTGTGACGTTTACAATAAAGTCTTTTCTATGGGTGCCTACAAGTACTCCCTTTCTGAAAGATTGAACGTCAACACATACTACGTATCTGCCTACATCCGGTGCAGTCCCACTTATCACTCCTGTGTTAGCGTTTATAGTGGCAGTGCCTAATGGAGTAAGAAATGAATAATTATTAATATAGTTAACAGAGCCATAAGGAGGAGAAGCAGGATTAATATTACCGGAATTTTGTGCGGTTCCGCCATTATAAGCTGGCGCAAAAGAATAAGCTAAAGAATCTCCATCCTGGTCAGTTGCATTAAAGCTGAGACTAAAAGGTTTGTTTCTGCAGATCGCATCTATACTTGTTACGAATGCCGGTGAATGGTCAGCCACTACAGGTATTACACAACTGTAGGTAGAGCCGGTGCCTCCGACTCCCTGGGAATTGAAAACATTTTCAAGATTATTTATGCGGCAGCATGTCTGGTAGGTGGCAGTATAGCCGCTTGTATTCGCGGGTAAGTCAACAGTAAAAGTAAAAATGCCGACATGATAATCAAGGGTGGGGGGGTTGGTAATACATGAAGGAAAGGGATTAACTGACACCGGCTGTTCATCACTTTTTTGAATATCGTATTTTTGCCCCGGCCCTGGAAATTGGGAGTTATTATCATTATTAAATATTCCTATCCACACATCTGATGGCATGGCGGCGCCAGTGGTTAGCTGATCGCGAAAAAGTTTCAGTGTAATTCTATACTGGCTTGAACCCGAAGCCGAACCAGGGCCGAGATAATCATATACCATCTCACCTCCTACAATATGTGCCGCTTTGCATGGTTGAAATACGCAAAAGAATAAGATAGAGATAAAGAGGACGCACGCCTTCATGAACTTTAAATTACGTAAAAAAGATGTTAGCCGATTATTAAATTTCAGAATTATGTTTCAACCTAATGTTTTACCTGTGAAGTGTGTAAAAAATTTTCTAAATGGAAGGTGGAAGTACTTTCTTCCTCCCACATTCCCATGTGGCCTGATAATTTTAAAATATGAAAATATGTAACATCCGAAAGGTACGATTGTCTTAGACTTGATTGTATAGGAACCGCATTGTCATACACGCCTGCAATCATCAAAACCGGTTTTTTAAATGACTTTACTATTGCTGAACGATCTGGCCTTTTGATCATCGCCTCATAGTATTGAATAAGCGATTCACCGCTAAAGTTTTTTGACAGCGCTATTAATTTTTCTATCAATTCCGGCGCTTTCGCCTTTGTCGTTTCTGAGAATAAATTGGGTGTTGTATTTTTCAAAAAAGATTCAGGCCCATTCTTTCTAATGAAATCAATACCTTTTCTTCTCGTTTCTTTTTTTTGTTCATCATCTGCAAATACCGATGAATGAAAGAGCCCCATGCCATTTAATAGTTCCGGATATTTTTCTGCAAAGGCTAAAGTAATATAGCCGCCCATGCTATGCCCGATCATGGTGAATTGTTTTTCGGTGTTCGAATCAAATTCTTCATCAACAATTACTTTTATTGTTTCTGCATAATCAGTAAGCGATACCTCACCTTTCAGCATTTCAGATTCTCCGCTTCCCGGCAGGTCTGGAATGATAAGCCTGTAATTTTTTTTTAAATTTTCAACCTGGTAATTCCATATGCGCCCATCTTCTGCGAAACCGTGTAAAAGCATTACCGGGTTGCCTGTACCCTCAGTTTGGTAAGAAATTTTTTTATTTCGAAAGCTTACCTGCTTCATATCCTGTTTTTGTTTTGATAAGATATATAGAACAAGCACCTGAAAATTAATATGGAAACTATTGGTATTAATGCCGGGTTCAGGTGCTGTGGCAAAAAGAACCAGAAAACGATCAGCAGTAAATTAAATACTGAATAGATAATAAAATATCTTATTGCAAATTGTTTTTTAGAATGAATATAAAACGCCGCGATCACATTGGTTGGCCATGCCCAAAGCAAGTTGTAATTGTCTTTGGTCATCAGGTGTTCGGTTCCTGTCCACATAAATATGAGCACGATGCCCAGCAGCCCTGTCATAAAAAAAAGAAATCCGTCAAAAGCAAACAGCATTCTTTTTATCAATAAATTTTTTGAAAAACTTAAAAGTACTATCAACAGAAAGAGACAGGCAAAAATGAACAAAGGGTCAGCAAAAATATTTTTCTTTTTAGGAGTGTTAATTGTATTAAATAAATTATGTTTTACAGATACCAACGGCCTGCCTCCAATTGTAGCGTTGTCAAAGGATTTCATAAGGTAATCCGGAAGAAACATTACTTCATGGGGTGTCATTTTTACATCAAGCGGGCTGCCCAATAAAATATCGATACCAAGTTTGCTCCATTGCTTGTCATTGTAATTAAGGTATTCATAAATAAGATCGCGAAAAGTGGATTGCGTCTTTAATATTTCCCGGAAATGAACTGGTGAAGCAGCACTTTTTTCAACAAGATCACGCAGTCTTGTAGTACAATTGTCAAATGTAAAATCATATTTATAATACCTGTTGCCGGGCCTCAGGTTTGTTTGCAGCAGCAAAAGCATATTGTATTTTTCAGCGCAGCTAAGGTTTAAAATCTGCTCAGTAATTCCGCGCCCCTCATCGTGGTAAAAACCCTGGAATGAATCAAATTTTTCTGTAGAAATGTAGTAAAGAAGTTTGCCCCTGGTAAATTTTGTATAGAAGCCCGGTTCATCAAAATTAAACGTACCATAATTATAAACGATATCGCTGTTACTACCGGTATCGGTTACACGAATAGCGCTATGCCCGAAAGTGCTATACAGATCTTCACCTGGCGAACAGGTAAGCAAACTTATACGGAGATTGCAAGAATCCGTTTGTGAAAACCCTTTAATGGAAAATAAAAAAACACATGCAAAAAAAAGTGAAGCAATCTTATGTTTTGTAATTATCATTCGTATCAGGTATCAGTTATCAGGTATCAAGTATCAGGCCCCCGGATAATAGAATCTTCCAAGAGCCCCTCCCCTGTCCGAATGGACTCCTTTGGAGGAGGGGTTGGGGAGGCTCTACCTGCTATAGTTTGGCGCTTCCCTTGTAATTTCAATATCATGTGCATGGCTTTCACGCATGCCTGCATTGGTTATTTTTATAAACGTCGCGTTTTGCAGTGCAGCAATATCTTTTGCACCACAGTATCCCATGCCTGCACGTAGACCGCCGGTAAATTGGTAAACCACTTCAGACAAATAACCTTTGTAAGCAATGCGCCCTTCTATTCCTTCAGGCACAAATTTCTTCGCCTGTTCTTCTCCATTTTGAAAATAACGGTCGCTGCTCCCTTGCGCCATTGCGCCAAGCGAGCCCATTCCGCGGTATTGTTTAAACTTTCTTCCTTCATAAATAATAGTTTCACCGGGGCTCTCTTCAGTGCCTGCAAATACGCCGCCCATCATTACACAGTCTGCGCCTGCTGCAATAGCTTTAACCATATCGCCGGTATAGCGTATGCCGCCATCAGCAATAATGCCAACGTCTTCGTTGTTTTTTAAAGCAGCGGCCACTTCCATCAGGGACGTTATTTGCGGTACGCCTGCTCCCGCAACTATACGCGTGGTGCATATAGAACCCGGCCCTATGCCTACTTTCACCGCATCTGCGCCGGCATCGGCTAACGCCTTTGCACCTGCAGCGGTAGCAACATTTCCTGCAATTACTACTATGTCTTTAAAATCTTTCTTCGCTTTTTTCAATGCTTCTATCACAGGTTTTGTATGGCCATGTGCACTATCGAGGCATATAACGTCAACGCCTACCTCCTGCAAAGCGGCTATCCTGTCGCTAATGTCTTTGGTGATACCAACGCCGGCGCCTACTAATAACCTTCCAAAACCATCCTTCGCCGCATTGGGGTGATTGTGTACCTGCAAAATATCCCTGTAAGTAATGAGGCCTTTTAAAACGCCTGACCTGCTTACAACAGGAAGTTTTTCTATTTTATATTTTCTTAAAATAGATTGTGCTTTTTTAAGATCAGTTCCCTCCGGCGCCGTTATTAAATTTTCTGTCGTCATCAGCTCGCTCACCTTGCGTTTATAATTATCTTCAAACCGAAGGTCGCGATTGGTTAATATTCCAACAAGCTTTACCGCGTTATCCACTATTGGAATTCCACCAATGTTATTTTCCTTCATAAGATGCAATGCATCGCCAATGGTCGCATCAACAAGTAAGGTAATTGGATCGAGAATTAGTCCGCTCTCACTACGCTTTACCTTTCTTACCTGCGCTGCCTGCTGCTCTATACTCATATTTTTATGAAGGATACCCAGGCCTCCTTCTCTTGCCAAAGCTACGGCTAGTGCGGCTTCCGTTACGGTATCCATGGCTGCGCTTAGCATGGGGATATTTAAAGAAATTGTTTTTGTAAGATTGGTTTTTGTAATGACGTCACGGGGTAATACCTCGCTGTATGCGGGCATCAGCAACACATCGTCGTAGGTTAATCCTTCACCAAAAAACTTTTTTGAAACTGTAGTTGGGTTATTTATTGGAGCCATGTGCAAAGATAATACACAAGGTTAAATAGTTGGATAGTTAATTGGGTGATGGGTTGATTGGTTGATTAGTTGCTTAGTCGACCAGTTAATGGGTTGATCACTCATTACATATCTGATTGTAAGCGTCACGGGTTTTCTCCCCTTCAGGGGTCGGGGGTTATGGACTTATCTTATATATTTTGCCGGGTAAAGAGATAACAACATTTTGCATTTCCAGCATCAGCAGCGCAGCAGCCACTTTGCTGCTATTGAGTTTGCTCTTTATATATAGTTCGTCAATATGTACCTGCTCTTGTAACTGCAATATTTCCGCAATTACTTTTTCATCTGGCGTAAGTTCAATAAATAATTCTCTTTGTTTTTTTGCAGATACTTTTTTAGCCTGTGTCCACCCCATATTTTCCAGCAAATCCTGCGCAGAGGTAAGAAGGCCGGCTTTATTATTTTTTATAAGATAATTACAACCTTCGCTTTTAGTATCATTAATTCTCCCGGGAAAAGCAAACACGTCTTTGTTATAACCATTGGCAAGTTCGGCGGTTATCAACGATCCTCCTTTTATGCCGGTTTCAATTACAATAATTGCATCGCTTATGCCCGCTACTATCCGGTTTCTTGAAGGAAAATTTTGACGATCAGGTTTTGTGTTGCTTTTAAATTCAGTAAGCAGGCCACCATTAGCTGTCATCTGTTTGGCCAACGAAGAATTTTGTGAAGGATAAATGATGTCAAGGCCATGGGCAAGTACACCAATCGTTTTAAGATCATTTTTTAATGAAGCTTTATGTGCAATGCTATCTATCCCAAATGCCAGTCCGCTTACAATAAGAACATCTTCGGAGGCAAGCTCATCAACAAACTTTTCGCAAACATTTTTTCCGTATTCATTATTGTTTCTTGTGCCGACTATGGCTACAATTTTTGAATAGTTTAGATCAGCATTTCCTTTGTAGTACAGCATTGCAGGCGAATCGTAACAGTTCAATAATCTTTGCGGATAATCTTTATCAGTAATAAAAAGCGGGGTGATCTTATATTTTTTTACGAAAAGTATTTCTTCTTCAGCCCGGCTGAAATCATGATAATTTTTTATCGAACCTGCTCTTATCGAACCAATGCCTTCCAATTCTTCAAGATGCTTTTTTGATGCCTTAAAGATTGCTTCTGCATTTCCAAAATGATTGATCAATGCCTTGGCATGCACATCACCAATATTGGGAACGAGTGTAAGAGCAATTTGATAAAGAAGTTCATCGTGCATAATAGAAGCAGGTGCAATAAAGCGAATATTTAGAAAACATTAAAAATGCATTATAATTTTGGCATCTCCAATTGTTTACAATCATCTCCAAAAATTTTTACCTGATTATTTTTCTTCTATCGCAAAGCTAATTGCGTTTACACGACGCAGTTAGATTATGCGAGGTGAAGGTGTCAGGCCATTCAAATCGCCAGGCACCTGGCTGCCAGCCAAGTCTCAAAAAGCATAAATCACTTGCATCTTTACTTCCGATTTTATATTGCCGTTTATAAAATCAAGGCCGCTGCCTACGCCAGTTTTATCGGGATAAATTGTTTGAGAGAATTTTGCCCAAAGGAAAAGTTTTCTGGTAAGATCATAATTGATATTAATGTAGTAACGATAGCCTTTATCATAAAACACGGGAATAGAATAGCTGTAAAGCAAATCATTTTCGAATGCATACAAGCGGCTATCGTAGCCATCTGTTTCAAAATACTGCAGCCTTACATTACCGGAATATGGTTTTAAAAGAGGCTTATAAATTATGTCTGTAAAAAACAGGAAACCATTTTGTGCATCATCACTTTTCTTATCAAACCATGAAAGCTCAACGCGGGAGCGGAAGGTGAATGTGGTATTTATCTTATAACTGAATTGTGATCTTAGGCCCTGCTTAGACTTCGCAACCACCGGGTTTAAAGGAAGCTCATCCGGGTTGTAATTGATTGCTTTCTTCTCTATACGATAGCGGGCATACATTTCCACCTGCTTATTAGGCTTATAGGTTAATTGAAGCATGTATTCACTTCCGGACGAAGGAGCATCTGTTCGAAACCTGAGCCAGGGGAAATGAAAAAAATCTGCGTAAGCATCTATCCGAAAAAAATCTGAGGGCGCAATGCTGATGCCTGAATAGAAACCACTTTCATTGGTAGGGAAAGTACTTTCTGTAAAGGCATTAGTATAAAGGGATTGGTAGCCTCTCGAAATATTCCGGTATAGAAAGCTCATGTCAACGTGCCTGTCAAGGCTTATTAATAAACCATCCACAAAGGCTTTATCCAAATCTTCATCGGCAGCGGCTTCGCCAAAGAAATGCATATTCCTAAAAGTATAACTGTAGTCTATGCTGTAATTGCCGGGGGTTTTCCCTGAGAGCGAATACCTATTATATAAAAGACTTGCCTTGGTAATGTTATGGTCAAAATTGTAATGAACAGCATTTACACCGAAGTGAATTTTTTCATCAGAATAACTTAGGTTGCCCCCAACCGTTAGTTGCCCTTGAGAATTTTTATCTTCTACTTCGCTATTCGTACGATGGTAGCCTGATGTCTGTAATGATGAGACAAAGTCTTCGAAATTGAGCGTGTCTGTTACAAAGTTGGCATCCACTTTTCGATAGCTTGCAAAGGCCGTACCCTCCCAGTTATTCTTTTTTAAAGTAATGCCGATGCCGCGGTTGAAAGCAATCTCGCCGGCAGAGTTGTAAGGCCGCAATACATCAGACTGTCGCTTAATACTTGAGATGTCACTGCTCTTTTTAAAAGCAAGACCTTGCCACTGTGTGAGCCCCTGGCCGAGGTTTACGGTAAAATCTCCTATAGCTAATGATTTAATAATTCCCAGATTCCTTACAAAGAAATGCGCTGAATAAAAGTCAAAGCCATTTTTTTGTGCGCCTTTAAAAAATTGTTCACCCGCATCTTTTTCAGCAGTGATACCGTATTGCAATAAGTTTTTAAAAATATATTTATAACGAACAAAAAGCTTTTGCGGGCTGCCGGGATAAAAATTATTGGCAGTGCTGCTGTCGAGCAAATACCCTTTTGATTTTTCCAATACCTGCGAAGTACGCATCAATATGTAATGCTCGCCATTCTTTAAACGGCTTCCCAATGTATTGAACACATCAACTTTTATTGCAACGGTTATATAAGGCCGTATCTTCCTGATAAGTAAAAGGTTCCAGCCGGGAATAGCCTGCAGTTCATAGATGCTCACAAAATTTCCCAGTAAGTTTCTATAAGAAAGAAAATCGCTTATCTGTACCGGGTTCAAAAACTTCAACTCTTCCAACAGGCCTTTATCGGCATAGTTTAAATTGATAGGATCTTTTATAAAATGTGCAAGCTCCTGCAGGTAAGAATCGTCCTCGGTTTCGGCATCGTCATTTGCTTCGGTTAAATTTTCTAATTGCTGCTCCACAGCGGGAGGTATTGCCGGTTGCTGTGGAGCAGTCGGCTCGGGTGGCACATCCTGCGCCTGTATATTTTTTGAAACAAGCTGAAGCGATAGTATTGTTATGATAAAAAAGAGGCGGCTTATGTTACTAATTCTGCTCAATCTCTTTTTGTTTGAAATTAATAATAAGCATCAATCCCGGGCTAACGCCTAATTGCGGATGATAGCTTGCGCTTACATCCAACCGGAAATTTTCCCAGCTAATGCCGGCGCCGGCATAGGGAGATTCATTTTCCGAAGCAATGCCCACTCTGGCAAAAAATTGTTTGGCAAAACTATATTGCACGCCTGCATTTATATTCACCGGCAGGTCTTCCTGCTTTACTATTTCAATACTTACCAATAGATCGTCGGAGGCTTCATAACCTGCACTAAACTTATAAATCGAACCCAGCTTTTCATCATTTGTTTTGCTAAGGTTTCCTCCGACGGGATTATAAAAATGAATACCCGCGCTAAGCCTATCTGTAAGATGGGCGATAGCCCCTAACTCAAAATTCACAGCAGAAGAAGAGCCATAGCCGGGAATGCGATAAGAATAGTAATTAAATTTTACACCAATATCAAGGGCGCTCCCGAGGCTTCTTGCATAGGCTATGCCCAATTGAGATTCATTATAATTTTTAAATCCGAAATAATCTGCCTGCACTCCAAGGTTTCCTTGTTTGGTAGAAAATACGCCTACAGCAGAATACATATTTGTCTCGGCCAGCAAAAATCTTCGTTCACCATATACGCCAACAGCATTGGTTTTTATTTGCGCCAGCGCCGCCTGGTTGCTGGTAAAAGAAAATGCATCTACATGATGAAGGCTGTACGCACCCAGGCCAATGTATGGCGCAGCAATTGCCCTGCGCAACGACTGCGCATGCGAAGCAAAAGAAATTAGAATAAGGAAAAGAGCCAGGTAAAGTTTTCTCAAAATAGTTATGGTATAAAATAAATATAGAAATTAAAACTAAAACTTATGCGCCTTGTGCAAAAAATAATGATAAGTGAATATTGCAGGCTAATTTTGCGCCCATGAAATTATTAGATGGAAAGGTCGCTTCACAAACCATTAAAGATGATCTTAAAGAAAAAATTATCGCATTAAAAGTAGCCAATAAAAAACTGCCGCACCTTGCCGCGGTGCTTATTGGTAATGATCCCGCAAGCGAAACTTATGTGGCTTCCAAAGTAAAAAATTGTGAGGCGGTGGGCATTACTTCTTCGCTTATAAGATTTACAGAATCAATTAAAGAAGATGAACTTTTAAACAAAATAAAAGAGCTCAATGAAAATAACGATATAGACGGAATACTGGTGCAGCTTCCCTTGCCTAAACATATTTCGGAAGAAAAAGTAATAAACACAATCATCCCTTTAAAAGATGTGGATGGTTTTCACCCGGTAAATGTGGGTAAGATGGTGTTGGGCTTTCCATCATTTATTTCTGCTACGCCTTATGGTATTTTATTGTTGTTACAACATTATAAAATAGAAACGAATGGCAAAAGTGTAGTAGTGATAGGAAGAAGCAATATTGTTGGAACACCGATAAGTATTTTGCTATCACGAAATGCTGATTACGGAAATGCTACGGTTACGCTTTGCCATTCACGTACAAAAAATATTAATGAACTTTGCAGGCATGCCGACATTATAATTGCCGCTATTGGTAAACCTAATTTTTTAACCGCGGAGATGATAAAAGAAAATGCAGTGATAATAGATGTGGGCATAAACCGTGTAAAAGACGAAACGAAAAAAAGCGGGTATGCGTTGACGGGAGATGTTGATTTTAAAAATGTTTCATCGAAAGCAGGATATATTACACCTGTTCCCGGAGGCGTGGGGCTTATGACAATAGCTGCATTGTTAATGAATACATATACCGCATGTGTAAATAAAGGCAACTAAGCGCAAAGATGATTTTAGAAACAATAACAAATACAACCACTTTGCTGCCCGTAATGGAATCTTTTTACACGATCCAGGGTGAGGGTTTTCACCAGGGCAAAGCTGCCTATTTTATAAGGCTTGCAGGCTGTGATGTAGGTTGCGTTTGGTGCGATGTAAAGGAAAGTTGGGATAAAGATTTACATCCCGTGCAATCGGTAAATGATATTGTTTCCAATGCAAAAAAATACCCCGGGCGTCTCGCGGTAATTACTGGTGGCGAGCCTGCCATGCATAATTTAGAAAAGCTTACAAACGATCTTCATAAGGCAGGCTTTGCTACCAATATTGAAACTTCCGGTGCACATCCATTAACCGGAGCGTGGGATTGGGTTTGCCTTTCACCAAAAAAATTTAAGGCGCCTTTGCCTGCTAATTTACCGCTGGCTGATGAACTGAAGGTTGTCATTTTTAATAAGTCTGATTTTCTTTGGGCTGAAAAATATGCCTCCCTCGTTTCTCCTGAATGCAAGCTTTATCTGCAACCTGAGTGGGATAAAGCAACGGTCATTACTCCATCCATCATTGATTATATAAAGGAGCACCCGCAGTGGGAGCTATCATTGCAGATACATAAATACATAAATGTGCCGTAAGTAAATACAGTAAGCAGATCATGTCTTACTCTCGTTCGCATGTTAGCTGGCACACAATAAAAACTAACTTAGGTAAAAATTTAGTATGCAAATTGACATTAATAATCTTCTCACATTACCGCCTGCTGAAAGAAAAAAAATTGCTGAAAAACTTTGGAATAGTTTAGATCCAATCAACACGATTTCGAAAGAAGATAAAGAGACAATTAAATTATTGGAAAAAAGATGGAGCAATTTTGAGACAGGTAAATCCAAATCTTATACATCATCAGAATTAAAAAAGATGATTCAAATGGAAAGAAAAAATAAATAAATGAAGAGTTATGAAATCATTTATAGTGAAGATTTTTGGAATGATATTAAAGATGTACTATACGAATATGGTACAGTTTCACCTAAATTAGGTGATAGGTTTTTAGATCAAATTTGGTTTGCGGGAGGCCAGGATGTTTTCTAATCCCACAGCGTTCAGTAAAATTACAAAATCCGGTTTCAGGAGATGTTTACTTAAAAAATTTACCTATAAAATATTTTATAGAATAAGTGAAAACAAAATAATTGTTATTGTACTAATTCATGAATCCAGATCAAATAAGTATATACAAAAACGGCTTAGATAATTTGTAGACGAAAAGATATTTATAGTAGGAAAAGATTTCAATTTTCAGTATTTGTGTGAGGTGCTATTACAAAGCTGCTTCTCGGGCATACTTCTATCTCTTGTTAACAATGCGTTAGATAATTAGCATTATAATTCTCGCTATTTTTATTATCCTTTGAAATCTAAAAAAATAACTTTGATACATACTTTTTTCAAAACATCGTACATCTCACGTCGTATATCGCACATCATTAAATGCTATTTTATTATCCTTTGAAATCTAAAAAAATAATTTTG